>NZ_SJWV01000126.1:0-12117 GCF_004352695.1 Escherichia sp. KCJ4928 | reverse complement strand
GTCTTAATGATGATTTACTTGCCAATTCAATTGTTAATTGAGTGTATATTTCAATCTGAGTACGGCACTCATCACCCGATGGCCTTTTATTAAAACCGTTAGGAATAAAGTTTCTAAAAGTTGGAATATGTGTGCCAGATGTTACTTGCGTGTTGTTGGGTAGCAACTGAACTAAAACACGCCATGCTGTATCGGGCCACTCCCTTGCCAATGCGTTGAAAGCAGCAATACGTCTATCTATATCAGCTGTAGTATGAGGAAGCCATGGTAACAATATGTTGATTATCGAGTTAAGTGGCCTGTTAGCCCAATTGCCACCAGGATCATGGCTATCCAGCTCCCCTAATATTACTAAAGAGCGAGATAAATAGTTAGGCGCCCAAGCTAATCCTTCAATAGCCCATAGCAGTCCTGTCATATAATTCCGACCTGAAATTCCACCGATACCTTCCTGTGCAAAAAGTGAATCAAATGGCTTGTCTTGGTGAGATGCAGCATTTTCCACTTCGTCGATAAAACAGTCAGGAGCACTTTCCGCAAGCATAACTTGAATATCTTGCGTACTAGCCCATAATTGCCAGCTAGAAGCCGAAAAAACCTCTTTAACCACACTTGAGGCGCAATATTGCCCTTTATATTTTGAGCAATTAGTAAGTAACTCTTGCTTTGTTGCAACTAATGCCAACCCTTCGGATAGTCCTTTCCTTATTAATCGGCTGTGTGGTAAAACCTTCCCATAAATTACTGCTGCATAACGCTCTTCAGGTGCCAGTTCAAATTGTGGGTCGATAGTTTTAAAAACGGATACAACAGTCGTCCGAAACAAATCCAAATGATCATCGAATAATCTTGACGATACCGTTTGAAATGTTTGTATTCTATCTTTAAAACTCCAAGAACCTCTCTCATGAATCAAAGGACTATCTTGCATCCCTTCAATTATTCTTAATTTTCGAATCCAACTGTCATATGACTCGCCAATAAGGCTTGTAATTATATCAATATCACCATTATTTTTTTCATCCCAGCAACCGACTAAAACAGCAATCGCTAACTCAGTCGCATAATCAACATTATCACTATTGTATACAATTAAGTTACCAGCAACATTATGGCCTGTTCCGGTATGATTTTGACTAATTGAACTGCAGCTATGAATGTTATCCATAGACACTACCTCGTAATTTTATTTCCACCAATATTATCACCAGTGCCACTATGGTTTTGAATAATGACAGTTGCTGCATGAGGTTTTATAGACGAGAGTATTTTTTGAATTTCACTACTATCCAATAGTTTTCTTTCAATTGCTATTTCACTCATTTCATCGTTCAAAGACAGTTTTTCAAGCTCTTTAGCTAAAGCAGGGGCTACAGCCTCATCAACAACCCAATTTTTTAACTTTTCTTTTATTGAAGTTGCAGTAATCGAAACATGATGTTTAAGCATGTCATAAACTATGCCAGAAAGTATCGTCGAAGATAAAAAATCCATAACAATTTTCCCTTAACGTAAGATATTTACTATCAAGATACATTTTAAATCGAAGAAAGAGCTTTTACCACGTATATTTATTGGCTAATAACATGATAATTCGACTGTCTGCTATTCGCTTAAAACGAAGAGTTTGTTGGAATTATAGCCAGCACGACCTAGAATAACATCAGCACTGCGTTAAGGGAGGTCGCTATGTTCCGTTGCCCGCTTTGTGGCGCATCTGCCCGCATCCGTACCAGTCGTCCGGAAAATGATTCAAATACCGTGCGGCAAAAGTATTACCAGTGTAACAACTTGGAATGCGGCGTCTGCTTCTCAACACTGGAAGCTTTCCATAAGTTCACATCAAAACACGCCTCAAGTGTTCACTCTTCAGAGGGTATCCCGTGGCATGCTCTGCCTGCTTCACACAGGGGAAACAGTCAGATGAGTTTGCCCTTACCTCAGGATTAACAAGCAGAATTGCCGGAGTAACAAAAAAGCGATAGATTACGCGCGGGTGCCTTTCGGCTGATGGTCGGAGGGAATACCCGAAGGCCAGATGTGGAAAGGCCCCGGAAAACATTTCTGTTTAACCGAGGCCCTAACCGCATTACCTTGACAAGTGAAAGGTTAGCGCCTCTCCGGAAAAGGAGCAAGTGCTATGTCGCAAAAATCGCTTACGGCCATCACGTTCTGCGTGACGGCAATCCTCATCATCTGGATGCTGCACGGTTCGCTGTGCGAAATACGGATGAGCTTCTGGGGAGCGGAGTTTGCGGCGTTCTTACAGTGTAAGCAGTAAGGAAACCGCGACGGGGGAGCAATCCCCCGTCAATCGGTTGCCCGGGTAAGGTCGATAAGGCACCCTATCTCACAGACATGAACAACAAACCCGCAGCGTAAAAACTGCGGGTTTTCTTTTTGGCGTCCTCACCGACTTGAAACAGTGATCAGACTATACGACAAAGCCCACAATGTAGCGGGCTTACTCCCCTCTCCCTCCACTGAATGTGGACACATAGTGGAACAAAGAGAGATAAAACATTATAAATCAATTTGTTACTGAAAGAAAAAAGGCCGCAGAGCGGCCTTTTTAGTTAGATCAGATTACTCGTCTTTGGGCGAAGCGTTTTCGACCCGGCTTTTTAACTTCTGCCCGGGTCTGAAGGTCACCACGCGCCGTGCTGTAATGGGAATATCCTCGCCCGTTTTCGGGTTACGTCCCGGGCGTTGATTCTTATCACGCAGATCGAAGTTACCAAAACCAGAGAGTTTCACCTGTTCGCCGTTTTCCAGAGCGCGACGGATCTCTTCGAAAAACAGTTCAACCAGTTCTTTGGCATCCCGCTTGCTAAGCCCAAGCTTATCAAACAGATATTCTGACATTTCAGCTTTTGTAAGCGCCATAGGTTCAATCCCTCAATGATGCCTGGAATCGCTCTTTTAATGCCTCTACACATTTGGCGACGGTAGCGGCAATCTCCTCTTCTTCGAGTGTACGGCTGGTATCTTGCAGGATCAGGCTTATGGCGAGGCTCTTATACCCCTCCGCAACACCCTTACCGCGGTACACGTCAAATAAGTTTACGCCAACTACCTGATTTACGCCAACTTTCTTACATTCGGATAAAATATCCGCTGCGGGAACGTTTTCTGCGACCACCACCGCGATGTCACGACGGTTCGCCGGGAAGCGAGAAATCTCGCGCGCCTGAGGCACCACGCGGTCTGCGAGCTTGTTCCACTCCAGTTCGAACACCAGAGTGCGACCGTTAAGATCCAGTTTACGTTCCAGTTCAGGATGAACAACCCCAACAAAACCAATACGTTCACCTTTCAGATAAATCGCTGCGGATTGCCCCGGATGCAGTGCCGGATTCGCTTCTGCACGGAACTCAACCTCATTCAGTTTACCGGTCAGGTCGAGAACGGATTCAAGATCGCCTTTCAAATCATAGAAATCAACGGTCTCTTTTGCCAGGTTCCAGTGCTCTTCGTAACGGTTACCGCAAATCACACCGGCTAACATCAGATCCTGACGAATGCCCAACGGTGCCTGAGTATCTGGTACGAAACGCAGACCGCTTTCGAAAATGCGCACACGGTTCTGCTGACGGTTCTGGTTGTACACCACGGTTGCCAGCAGGCCGGTCCACAGAGAAAGACGCATTGCTGACATTTCAACAGAGATCGGGCTTGGCAGCAGTAAGGCTTCAACGCCTGGATGGATCATCTGCTGCACTTTCGGATCAACGAAGCTGTAGGTGATCACTTCCTGATAGCCTTTGTCGTTGAGCAGCGTTTTCACGCGCTTGAGCGACAGGTCAGCTTCACGGTGAGTACCCATAATCAGGCTTGCCTGTACCGGCTCATCCGGGATGTTGTTGTAGCCGTAAACACGCGCGACTTCTTCGACCAGATCTTCTTCAATCTCCATATCGAAACGCCAGCTCGGCGCAACTGCCTGCCACTCGTCTTTGCCTTCGGTCACTTCGCAGCCGAGACGACGCAGAATGTCAGTTACCTGCTCATCCGCAATATGATGGCCGATCAGGCGATCCAGTTTGCTACGACGTAAAGTGATGGTTGCACGCTTCGGCAGCGTTGCTTCGTTGGTGATATCAATTACCGGACCAGCCTCACCACCGCAGATGTCGATCAGCAGACGGGTCGCACGTTCCATCGCTTTGTGCTGCAGTGCCGGATCAACGCCACGCTCATAACGGTGAGACGCATCAGTATGCAGGCTATGACGACGAGCACGACCGGTGATAGACAGCGGGCTGAAGAAAGCGCATTCCAGCAAGACGTTTTGCGTTTCGTCATTCACGCCAGAGTGTTCGCCACCAAAGATGCCGCCCATCGCCAGCGCCTTGTTGTGGTCGGCGATGACCAGAGTGTCAGCATTCAGCTTCGCTTCAGTGCCATCAAGCAGTACCAACGTTTCGCCCTCTTTCGCCATCCGCACCACAATGCCGCCTTCAATGCGATCTTTATCGAAAGCGTGCATCGGCTGGCCCAGTTCGAGCAGTACATAGTTGGTGACGTCAACAACTGCATCGATAGAACGGATCCCGCAACGACGCAGTTTTTCTTTCATCCACAGCGGAGTTGGCGCTTTAACGTTAATGCCTTTTACCACACGGCCAAGATAACGCGGGCAGGCTTCCGGCGCTTCGACTGTAATCGGCAGCGTGTCGTCGATGGTCGCACCAACCGGAACGATTTCCGGTTCAACCAGCGGCAGCTGATTCAGCACGGCAACGTCACGCGCAACACCAATGATACCTAAACAGTCGGCACGGTTTGGCGTCACGCTGATTTCGATGGTGTTGTCATCAAGTTTCAGGTATTCACGGATGTCGGTGCCAATCGGCGCATCCGCAGGCAGCTCGATAATGCCGCTATGATCGTCAGAAATTCCCAGCTCAGAAAAGGAGCACAGCATCCCTTCAGACGGTTCACCACGCAGTTTCGCCGCTTTAATTTTGAAATCACCCGGCAGAACAGCACCAATGGTAGCTACCGCCACACGCAGGCCCTGACGGCAGTTTGGCGCACCGCAGACGATGTCCAGCAGGCGATCGCCGCCAACATTCACTTTTGTCACACGCAGTTTGTCAGCGTTCGGATGCTGCGCACACTCAACCACTTCACCAACGACCACGCCGTGGAAGCTACCGGCAACCGGTTCTACACCGTCAACTTCCAGGCCCGCCATAGTGATTTGATTCGCCAGCGCATCGCTATCAATCGCCGGGTTCACCCATTCGCGTAACCACAGTTCACTGAATTTCATAATCTATTCCTGCCTTATTTAAACTGTTTGAGGAAACGCAGATCATTTTCGAAGAATGAACGCAGGTCGGTGACGCCGTAACGCAACATAGTCAGACGCTCCATCCCCATCCCGAAGGCGAAACCAGAGTAAACTTCCGGGTCGATGCCAACGTTACGCAGCACGTTCGGATGCACCATCCCGCAACCCAGCACTTCCAGCCATTTACCGTTTTTACCCATGACGTCAACTTCTGCAGAAGGCTCGGTGAACGGGAAGTAGGAAGGACGGAAGCGAATCTGCAAATCTTCCTCAAAGAAGTTACGCAGGAAATCGTGCAGAGTGCCTTTCAGGTTGGTAAAGCTGATGTTGGTATCAACAATCAGACCTTCCATCTGATGGAACATCGGCGTGTGAGTCTGGTCGTAGTCGTTACGATAAACGCGGCCAGGCGCAATGATACGAATCGGTGGCTGCTGGGCTTTCATGGTGCGGATCTGTACGCCAGAGGTCTGGGTACGCAGCAGGCGGGTAGTGTCAAACCAGAAAGTGTCGTGGTCAGCGCGCGCCGGGTGGTGACCAGGAATGTTCAGAGCATCGAAGTTATGATAATCGTCTTCGATTTCCGGCCCGGTTGCCACGGTAAAGCCAAGCTCACCGAAGAAACTTTCGATACGGTCGATAGTACGGGTAACCGGATGCAGACCGCCGTTTTCAATGCGACGACCTGGCAGAGAGACATCAATCGTTTCCGCCGCCAGACGCGCATTCAGTGCAGCGCTTTCCAGTTCCGCTTTACGCGCATTCAGCGCCTGCTGAACCTGCTCTTTCGCTTCGTTGATAACCGCACCAGCTGCCGGACGCTCTTCTGGCGGCAGCTCACGCAGGGTCGTCATCTGAAGGGTTAAGTGCCCTTTTTTACCCAAATATTCGACGCGCACATTATCTAACGCGGCAACATCTGACGCCTGGCTAATGGCCGCCTTCGCACTGGCAACCAGTTCTGCGAGATGTGACATGGTTTTCCTCATTGTGTCAGTGGTGACACTGGTTCGTTGGACTTAGAGCCTATCCCATCAGGCTATTTTACTTGCCATTTTGGTCCCGGGCAGTGCTCGAAATTCTCACGTACTTAAATACGCTCCGGTTTCTCCGCGCTGGCCGTGTCCAGACTGGCTGCGACAATTACACCTGATGAGACAGGCTTTTTATTTTTCAAAACGCGCATACAAAAAAAGCCTCCACTGGGAGGCTTTCAGGCGCTGTTTTCCGTTTCTCTTCTCACGCGCTAGCCTCCTGGATTCAGGTGCTAAAGTAAAAAAAGAAGCGGAAAATAGCAGCATTCATTGCTTGCGTTACCTTTTGGTACTCTTCAAAAGACCTTTATTGAAAAGGCTACGGCGATAAAAGTCAATGTTTTGATGGCGTTGAAACGAAAAGAGGGAGACTAGCTCCCTCTTTCAACTGGCTTATGCCAGAGCTGCTTTCGCTTTTTCAACCAGAGCGGTGAACGCTACTTTGTCGAATACTGCGATATCAGCCAGGATCTTACGGTCGATTTCAACAGAGGCTTTTTTCAGGCCATTGATGAATTTGCTGTAAGAAATACCGTTCTGACGTGCTGCTGCGTTGATACGCGCAATCCACAGTTGACGGAACTGACGCTTACGTTGACGACGGTCACGGTAAGCATACTGACCAGCTTTGATAACAGCCTGGAAGGCAACGCGGTATACGCGAGAACGCGCACCGTAGTAGCCTTTAGCTTGTTTCAAAATTTTCTTGTGACGTGCGCGTGCAATAACACCACGTTTTACGCGAGCCATATGTGCTCTCCTGTATCTATATTCTAATTAAAAAGTTAAAAACGTTAACGGCTTATGCGTACGGCAGGCACGCGATTACCAGGCCCAGATCGCCTTTGGAAACCATGGCTTTCGGACGCAGGTGACGTTTACGTTTGGTCGCTTTTTTGGTCAGAATGTGACGCAGGTTAGCGTGCTTGTGCTTAAAACCACCTTTACCGGTTTTTTTGAAGCGCTTAGCAGCACCGCGTACGGTCTTAATTTTTGGCATTTTAATAACTTCCACTTCGCATTGTTAATAAACGAAACAAAGGCGAACAAAGCCTGTGAAGCCCGAAGGCTCCACAGACAGTGCTACTTGAAGGCCTTACTGTTTCTTCTTAGGAGCGAGCACCATGATCATCTGGCGGCCTTCGATCTTCGTTGGGAAGGATTCGACCACTGCCAGTTCTTGCAAATCGTCTTTCACGCGATTAAGCACTTCCATACCGATTTGCTGGTGCGCCATCTCACGACCGCGGAAACGCAGCGTGATTTTGGCTTTATCACCCTCTTCGAGAAAGCGAATCAGGCTGCGGAGTTTTACCTGATAGTCGCCTTCATCTGTACCAGGACGGAATTTAATTTCCTTAACCTGGATAACTTTTTGCTTTTTCTTCTGTTCCTTAGAAGACTTGCTCTTTTCATAGAGGAATTTGCCGTAATCCATTATACGACAAACCGGCGGCTCGGCGTTAGGGCTGATCTCGACTAAGTCTACTCCGGCTTCTTCTGCTTTCTCCAGAGCTTCTCTCAGACTCACAATACCAAGCTGCTCGCCTTCCAGACCTGTTAAGCGAACTTCCTGGGCGCGAATTTCGCCATTGATACGGTTAGGGCGCGCCGTTTGAACTCGTTTTCCGCCTTTAATACCTTATTCCTCCAATTGTTTAAGACTGCGGCTGCGAATCTCTTGTTGCAGCTTCTCGATCACTTCATTTACGTCCATGCTTCCCAGGTCTTTACCACGGCGGGTGCGAACGGCAACTTTGCCTGATTCCACCTCTTTATCACCACAGACCAGCATATATGGGACGCGACGCAAAGTGTGCTCGCGGATTTTAAAGCCAATCTTCTCATTTCTCAAGTCTGCTTTAACACGAATGCCCGCATTTGATAGTTTTTGCGTCAATTCGTTAACGTATTCAGACTGTGAATCGGTAATATTCATGATAACAACCTGAACTGGCGCAAGCCAGGTCGGGAAGAAACCAGCGAATTCTTCGGTCAGGATACCGATGAAACGTTCCATCGATCCCAGAATTGCGCGGTGAATCATTACCGGTACTTTACGTTCATTGTCTTCGCCTACATAAGAAGCACTCAGACGAGAAGGCAAAGAGAAGTCCAGCTGTACTGTACCGCACTGCCATGCACGATCGAGGCAGTCATACAGGGTAAATTCAATTTTCGGACCGTAGAAAGCGCCTTCACCCAGTTGATATTCAAACGGGATGTTGTTTTCTTCCAGCGCAACCGCCAGGTCCGCCTCAGCACGATCCCACATTTCATCACTGCCAATACGTTTTTCAGGACGAGTGGAGAGTTTGACGACGATCTTCTCGAAGCCAAAAGTGCTGTACATATCATAGACTAAACGGATACATCCGTTAACTTCATCGCGAATTTGTTCTTCAGTACAGAAGATATGCGCGTCATCCTGGGTAAATCCACGCACGCGCATCAGGCCATGCAGCGAACCTGACGGCTCATTACGGTGGCAGCTACCAAACTCGGCCATACGCAGCGGCAGATCGCGATAAGACTTCAGCCCCTGGTTGAAAATTTGTACGTGACCCGGGCAGTTCATCGGCTTAATGCAGTATTCACGGTTCTCAGAAGACGTGGTGAACATTGCATCTTTGTAGTTGTCCCAGTGACCGGTTTTTTCCCACAGGACACGGTCCATCATGAACGGACCTTTAACTTCCTGATACTGGTACTCTTTCAGTTTAGAACGAACAAACACTTCTAGTTCACGGAAGATGGTCCAGCCGTCGTTGTGCCAGAATACCATACCCGGCGCTTCTTCCTGCATATGGTACAGGTCGAGCTGTTTACCGATTTTACGGTGGTCGCGTTTCGCGGCTTCTTCCAGGCGCTGCAGGTAAGCGTTAAGCGCTTTTTTGTCTGCCCACGCCGTACCGTAAATACGTTGCAACATTTTGTTGTTGCTGTCGCCACGCCAGTAAGCCCCTGCCGTTTTCATTAGTTTGAAATGATGGCAGAAACGCATGTTCGGTACGTGCGGACCGCGGCACATATCGACATATTCTTCATGGAAGTACAGACCTGGCTTGTCATCATGGGCGATGTTTTCGTCAAGAATGGAGACTTTGTAGCTCTCCCCACGGTTGGCGAAAGTTTCACGCGCTTCGTGCCAGCTGACTTTCTTCTTAATGACGTCGTAGTTTTTCTCAGCAAGCTCATGCATCCGCTTCTCGAGTGCTTCGACATCTTCCTGGGTTAACGTGCGGTCAAGATCAACGTCGTAATAAAAACCGTTGTCAATAACCGGGCCGATTGCCATTTTGGTATGCGGCCAAAGTTGTTTAATCGCGTGCCCTAACAGGTGCGCACAGGAGTGACGAATGATCTCCAGACCGTCTTCGTCTTTGGCGGTAATGATGGACAGTTGTGCGTCGTTTTCAATCAGATCGCAAGCATCAACCAGTTCGCCATTAACGCGCCCTGCGATACAGGCTTTCGCCAGACCTGGACCAATGTCCAGCGCAACATCCATGGGGCTTACAGCGTGGTCGTAATGGCGTTGGCTGCCATCAGGAAGAGTTATAACAGGCATTTTATATCCTTATTTGCAGTGGTGACCCACACGAAAGATCACATACAAAGAAAAATTTGTTTATTAACAGTTCATTGCGAAACCATCTAGCCAACAAATGCTAAATTGGTTCGCAATCAGGTACACAAATGAAAGACATTAACCTCTCACCTTCCACCCGGTTGAGCGATGTTAACACTAAAAAAAGGGAGATTGTACCTTTCCGTTTCACATTGATTCGATTCGCAATTCGTTTGTAGTGAGTACACCAGCAAAACGCTTAAAGAACCACTGATAACATCACGGTGCGTCTGAAAGGTTTACTGCGAGCGGATTTACAGCAGCATAAACTGAATCCAGCAAAGTTCGTTGCGTGATTTGGCGGTAGTATTTTAAACGCTCATGAGATTAATGACGAAGTGGTCATATCACAATGATAAAAGTGACACAATTCTTATAACAATTTTTCGTGCACATTTCGTTCTGGCGATAATAATTAATCATCATCCTCAAAACCTCCAGATATATATAAGGCGAATAGATTATGAGTCAAAACGATATCATTATCAGAACTCATTATAAGTCTCCTCATAGATTGCACATCGATAGCGACATACCAACACCTTCATCAGAGCCTATTAATAAATTTGCGCGCCAGCTCATCACCCTACTTGATACCTCTGACTTAAGTTCGATGCTGTCATACTGTGTTATTCAGGAATTTACTGCAAACTGTCGAAAAATATCACAAAATTGTTATTCCACTGCCCTTTTTACCATTAACTTTGCCACTTCACCCATCCATGCAGAAAATATACTCATTACATTACACTATAAAAAAGATTTCATTTCCTTATTACTGGAAACCACGCCTATTAAAGCTAACCATTTGCGAAGCATACTGGATTATATTGAACAGGAACAGTTAACTGCTGAAGATCGTAACCATTGTATGAAACTGTCTAAAAAAATCCATAGAGAAAAAACTATACACCCAACAGTAAATCTCAATGGTAGTGCATGTTTTTTGCAATCTCCTTCTGACGCTATTTTTTGTCGCCATCTGTCATTGCAATACGCCCTTGATTCATTGAGAAATGGAAAAGGCAAAGTCAACCTGATTAAACATTACTCCTCCGTTGAATCCATACAGCAGCATATCCCCTTAGTCCGGGATGCGGAGTTCAGAGCATTACTTCGCCATCCTCCTGCAGGGAGTCGCGTTATCGCGAGTAAGGATTTTGGCTTCGCTTTAGATATTTTCTTTTGTCGAATGATGGCAAACAATGTCAGTCATATGTCCGCGATTTTATATATAGACAATCATACTTTGTCAGTAAGGCTACGAATAAAGCAGTCAGTGTATGGACAATTAAATTATGTTGTGTCTGTTTACGACCCGAACGATACCAACGTTGCCGTCAGAGGCACCCACAGGACAGCACGGCGCTTTCTCTCGCTTGATAAGTTCATCAGTTCAGCTCCCGATGCTCAGACCTGGGCTGATAGGTATGTTCGCAACTGTGCAATTGCTATTCTTCCTCTATTACCTGAGGGAGTTCCAGTTGCTATTTTAGCGGGTATCACGACACGAATGCCATTTGCCCCTATACATCCATCGGCAATGTTGTTAATAATGGCCACAGGCCAGACTCAATAGCTTATTACACTATTCAAACAGTTGCCCATACTCCCTGAAAAAGAAATCATTGAAATAATAACTGCGCAGAATAGCGTTGGTACACCTGCTTTATTTCTGGCTATGATGAACGGACAAACTGACAACGTAAAAATATTTATGCAAGAAATCCAGTCACTGGTATACAATCATATCATTCATGAAGATAATCTGGTTAAATTACTGCAAACTAAAAGTGCTAACGAAACACCTGGACTCTATATCTCCATGTTGTATGGATTCGATGAAATAATCGATATCTTTCTGAATGCATTAACCACTCCAATAGCACAAGAACTTTTAAACAAAAAAATGGTGATGGATATTTTAGCCATGAAAACACGTGATGGTGAACCAGGGTTATTTGCTGCAATGGAAAATAATCACCCTTTGTGTGCCACACGGTTCCTCTCTAAAGTTTATGGGATCGCCGTTAAATATAAACTCAGCAAAATCAACATCATGGACTTATTAAAAGGCGCGACAGCACATGGAACCCCTGCTTTATACATCGCCATGAGCAAGGGTAATAAAGACGTCGTGTTATCTTATATAT
>NZ_SJWV01000125.1:0-12130 GCF_004352695.1 Escherichia sp. KCJ4928 | reverse complement strand
ACACTCCCTGTTTATGATCGTAATAACCTGGCCCCAAGAATTGTTCATTTAGGCTTTGGTGCATTTCACCGTGCGCATCAGGGCGTGTATGCCGATATTCTTGCTACAGAACATTTCAGTGACTGGGGATATTATGAGGTCAACTTAATCGGCGGCGAACAGCAAATTGCCGATTTACAGCAGCAAGATAATCTTTATACCGTTGCGGAAATGTCGGCCGATGCGTGGACGGCTCGCGTCGTTGGCGTCGTTAAAAAAGCCTTGCACGTACAGATGGATGGCTTAGAAACCGTGTTGGCTGCGATGTGTGAACCGCAAATCGCGATTGTCTCTCTGACAATCACCGAAAAAGGGTATTTCCACTCTCCGGCGACCGGACAGTTAATGCTCGATCACCCGATGGTCGCTGCCGACGTGCAAAATCCCCACCAGCCGAAAACAGCAACAGGAGTGATTGTTGAGGCGCTGGCTCGCCGTAAAGCGGCAGGACTTCCCGCATTTACCGTCATGTCATGTGACAACATGCCAGAAAACGGTCATGTTATGCGTGACGTTGTCACTTCCTACGCGCAAGCCGTTGATGAAAAACTGGCACAATGGATCGAAGATAACGTGACTTTCCCATCAACAATGGTGGACCGTATTGTGCCCGCAGTGACAGAGGATACGCTGGCGAAAATCGAACAACTTACCGGTGTGGGCGATCCTGCGGGCGTTGCCTGTGAACCTTTCCGCCAGTGGGTAATAGAAGATAACTTTGTTGCCGGACGTCCAGAATGGGAAAAAGCGGGAGCCGAACTGGTTAGTGATGTGCTGCCTTATGAAGAGATGAAGTTGCGCATGCTCAACGGCAGTCATTCATTCCTGGCGTATTTGGGTTATCTTGCTGGATATCAGCACATTAATGACTGCATGGAAGATGAACATTATCGTTATGCGGCGTATGGCTTGATGTTGCAGGAACAAGCGCCGACGCTGAAAGTGCAGGGCGTTGATTTGCAAGATTACGCTAACCGATTAATTGCACGCTATAGCAACCCGGCGTTACGTCATCGAACCTGGCAGATTGCGATGGATGGTAGCCAGAAATTGCCACAGCGGATGTTGGATTCTGTTCGCTGGCATCTGGCGCATGACAGCAAGTTCGATCTGCTGGCGCTGGGCGTCGCGGGTTGGATGCGTTATGTCGGTGGTGTTGATGAACAGGGAAATCCGATAGAAATCAGTGACCCACTGTTACCTGTTATTCAGAAGGCTGTACAAAGTAGTGCCGAAGGGAAAGCGCGCGTCCAGTCATTGCTGGCGATTAAGGCAATCTTTGGTGATGATTTGCCAGACAATAGCTTGTTTACTGCAAAAGTGACGGAAGCGTACTTGTCTTTATTAGCGCATGGCGCGAAAGCGACCGTGGCGAAATATTCCGTGAAGTAAAAAAAGCAATGCCGCCATCGGCGGCATTCACACACTTAGTTCATGCCGAGACGAATCAGGTCCAGAGGTGCCAGTTTCTCTTCACAACCTTCAACAACTACGGTTTTTCCGCGGCGGATTTGCTCAGCGGTCAGACCTTCAGTATCAATCGACAGGATCTTGCCAGTGTGACCGGTGCCGCTAACCATAACACGGCTGCCAGTGGTGATTGCGTTACGGTTACGATCGTAGGTCGTCATAGGTGTTTTCTCCTTTCTGATTTACAGTCGAAGCCCACGTAACGGGCGCAATATAAATACTCCTGTCGAGTGAAATATTTTTTGTTTTTGATCAAGCTCACATCTTTTTTGATGCATGCATGAGCCGTAAGGCGGGGGGAAAAGCCTCTCATCCCGGATGGGATGAGAGTAAATGAATTACTCTTCGCTAAACCAGTCGCTGTTTTCCTGGCGGATCTGGCGCACGGATTCGCTGATTTCCTGCAAATGTTGCGTCATTGCACGTTCTACCGCATCGCCATCACGTTTTTGCAGGGCAGAGAAAATATCAAGATGCTGGCGTAACAGCATTTCTGGTGGAGAAACATGGTCGAAACTCATATAGCGCACGCGATCAACGGTCGCTTTCAGGTTCTCAATGGTATCCCACGCCAGTTGACAGTCGGCAATCTGCGTCAGGAGTTGATGGAAGTTGTCATCAAGTTCAAAAAAATCATCCAGTTGCTTGCGCTCAATGGCAATGCGTTGCTGGTGAAGATTTTGTTCCAGTTGGTAGCACTGGCTTTCGGTAATCATGCTCGCCGCCCGACGCGCCACCGCGCACTCAATGGCCTGACGGATAAAACTGCCGTTTCGCACCTGAGCCATGGAAATTTTGTTGACGTAGCTGCCACGCTGCGGACGAATTTGAATCAGGCCGTTTTCCGCCAGTTTAATAAAGGCTTCACGAACCGGCTGGCGTGACACATTGAAACGAACAGAAACTTCTTTTTCCGACAACGGTGTGCCTGGTGCAATCAGGCAATGGACAATGTCGCGACGAAGAATACGATAAATCTGCTGATTGACAGGCTGTGTGGGATTAAGTTGCGTTTCGACGGTCATTCGTTCTTGCTTGTGAGTGAGTTAACTGCATGAGTCTACCACTTTTTTGTGACAAGCAATAACCCGGCAGTTACGCCGGGTATAAAAATTACTGACGGTGGACATTCAGTCCGGCATAGCTTTGGGTAACCGGCATCATTTCCAGGGTATTGATATTGACGTGAGCAGGCAGCGTTGACACCCACCAGACGGCTTCGCTGACATCTTCTGGCGTCAATGCAACGGTATTTTGATAGGTTTTTTCCGCTTTACCGTCATCGCCTTTAAAGCGGACATTGGAAAACTCGGTGCCACCCACCAGACCCGGTTCGATGTCGGTGACGCGCACCGCCGTACCATGCAGATCCGTACGCAGATTCAGGCTAAACTGACGAACAAACGCTTTCGTCGCACCGTAAACGTTACCACCGGCATACGGCCAGCTACCTGCCGTTGAGCCAATGTTAATAATATGACCATGATTACGTTCAACCATACCCGGTAAGACGGCGCGCGTCATATATACCAGGCCTTTGTTGTTGGTATCAATCATCGTTTCCCAGTCTTCAACGCTGGCTTTATGCGCAGGCTCCATGCCCAACGCCAAGCCGGCATTATTTACCAGGATATCAATATTGCACCACTCGGCAGGAAGCGATGCCAGCATCTCTTCAATAGCGGCGCGGTTGCGAACGTCCAGTTGGGCGATATACAGATTATCTCCCAGTTCGTCTTTTAACTCCTGCAACCGCTCCTGGCGACGGCCAGTGGCGATAACTTTATGCCCTTGTTGAATAAAACGACGAGTAATGCATTCACCAAAACCTGCCGTTGCTCCAGTTACTAAAACGATCATCTCACTGTTCCTCAACGCTTTTGTGTGTCAATAACATAGCACGTGATGCTTAAGAGCGGGTAATACTGGTTTGCAAGATTGCACTCCGTTATCAGTAAGCCTACGCTATGGAACACCTCGCGTTCAGGAGAAGAAAATGACAACAATGAATCCTTTCCTTGTGCAAAGCACACTGCCGTATCTGGCTCCTCATTTTGATCAAATTGCCAATCATCACTATCGCCCGGCATTCGATGAGGGAATGCAGCAAAAGCGGGCAGAAATTGCTGCCATCGCGCTTAACCCGCAAACGCCTGATTTCAACAATACTATTCTGGCACTGGAACAAAGCGGAGAATTACTTACCCGCGTTACCAGCGTCTTTTTTGCGATGACTGCGGCGCATACCAATGATGAATTACAGCGTCTTGATGAACAGTTTTCCGCTGAACTGGCGGAACTGGCTAATGATATCTATCTGAACGGTGAATTATTCGCGCGGGTAGATGCTGTCTGGCAGCGCCGTGAATCCCTGGGGCTTGATAGTGAATCCATCCGCCTGGTGGAGGTTATTCATCAACGTTTTGTCCTTGCCGGAGCCAAACTTGCGCAAGCTGATAAAGCAAAATTAAAAGTACTGAATACAGAAGCTGCGACCCTGACCAGCCAGTTTAACCAGCGGTTACTTGCAGCAAATAAATCCGGCGGTCTGGTTGTGAACGATATCGCGCAGCTGGCAGGAATGAGTGAGCAAGAGATTGCGCTGGCGGCAGTGGCGGCTCGCGAGAAAGGTCTGGATAACAAATGGCTGATTCCGCTGCTGAATACCACCCAACAACCGGCGCTTGCCGAAATGCGCGATCGTGCGACGCGTGAAAAACTGTTTATTGCGGGCTGGACGCGAGCGGAAAAAAATGATGGCAATGATACCCGCGCTATCATTCAACGTCTGGTAGAGATTCGCGCACAGCAGGCGAAACTGCTTGGTTTTCCTCATTATGCCGCATGGAAAATCGCCGATCAGATGGCAAAAACACCTGAAGCAGCACTCAACTTTATGCGGGAAATTGTTCCAGCGGCGCGTCAACGTGCTAGCGATGAATTAGCCTCCATACAGGCGGTTATCGATAAGCAGCAAGGCGGGTTTAGCGCGCAGCCGTGGGACTGGGCATTTTATGCCGAACAGGTACGGCGGGAGAAATTTGATCTTGATGAGGCGCAGCTCAAGCCATATTTTGAATTAAACACGGTGTTGAATGAAGGTGTATTCTGGACCGCGAATCAGCTCTTCGGTATTAAGTTTGTCGAACGTTTTGATATTCCTGTCTACCATCCTGACGTTCGTGTGTGGGAAATTTTTGATCATAATGGCGTGGGACTGGCGTTATTTTACGGTGATTTCTTCGCCCGTGATTCAAAAAGCGGCGGTGCATGGATGGGCAATTTTGTTGAGCAATCAACGCTTAATGAAACGCATCCGGTAATTTATAACGTTTGCAATTATCAGAAACCCGCTGCCGGTGAGCCTGCGTTGTTACTCTGGGATGATGTAATAACCTTATTCCATGAATTTGGTCATACGCTGCACGGCCTTTTTGCCCGCCAGCGTTATGCCACGCTTTCCGGCACCAACACGCCGCGTGATTTTGTCGAATTTCCGTCGCAAATCAACGAACACTGGGCAACGCATCCGCAGGTATTCGCTCGCTACGCCCGGCATTATCAGAGCGGGGCAGCAATGCCTGACGAACTGCAACAGAAAATGCGTAATGCCAGCCTGTTCAACAAAGGGTATGAGATGAGCGAACTGCTTAGCGCCGCACTTCTCGATATGCGCTGGCATTGCCTGGAAGAAAACGAAGCAATGCAGGATGTCGATGATTTTGAATTGCGGGCGCTGGTGGCGGAAAATATGGATCTTCCTGCTATACCGCCACGCTATCGCAGCAGTTATTTCGCCCATATTTTTGGTGGCGGATATGCTGCAGGTTATTACGCTTATCTGTGGACGCAAATGTTGGCCGATGATGGTTACCAGTGGTTTGTTGAGCAGGGCGGATTAACGCGTGAAAATGGGCAGCGTTTTCGCGAGGCGATCCTTTCCAGAGGTAACAGCGAAGATCTGGAACGCCTGTATCGACAATGGCGCGGTAAGGCTCCTCAGATTATGCCGATGCTGCAACATCGTGGCTTGAACATATAAACACCACCAATGGCTGGCCTGGAGATATCGCCAGGCCAGCCTGGTTATAGCAGTAATTGCAGCAGCTGGACGAGGGCAAACCTCACCGCTAAAGCTAATACCGTTTCGCAGTCGCCAGCAAAATGCATAACCGCAGTGTAGGTCTGGCCTTTAATATGCCACGCGAACCAGACGGTACCCGCTGGCGTACCATCTTCACCGCCCTCCGGTCCGCCGTAGCCGGTAATGGCAATACTGACATCAGCATCCGCACGCTCTATGGCACCTGTTGCCATTTCTGCTGCCACTTTCTCACTCACCGCAGAATATCGTTCAAGAGATTGCTGGCTTACGCTGAGGATTTTCATCTTTGCCTGATCGGTGAAAGTAACAAAGCCTGCACCGTAAAATTTGGGTGTATCTTCAGCTGCACACAGGGCGCTAGCCAACTTACCGCCGGTGCATGATTCGGCGGTAGTTAAGCGTAATTGATCCGCGATAAGTCTTTGACTCAACGCGGATGTCAGGTTTTCAATAGTGTCGGTATCTGCGAGTTGTACAATTTTATCTTTATTAATGTTCACTGTTTTTTGTCCACGCTATTATATGTAAAGGTGATTTGCTTTTTCTGTATGCTCGTCAAATATAATAATTTTCAAACATATAAATCCGATTATTCTGAAAATATGTTTAAGACTCTTCAATCTTCTTAACTTTAGTGAGTTAAATTCTCTGAATATTTGACAGCTAGTGGGCTGATTTTAAATGCCTTATAACAATTGGCAGTATTCTTATTTGGCAATTATAAAAATAGCAACCAGACTTAATAAGTCAAACCAAACGCAATTAAGGAGTTAGTATGAAATTTCAGGCCATTGTATTAGCAAGTTTTCTTGTCATGCCTTATGCGTTGGCAGATGACCAGGGCGGTTTAAAACAGGATGCAGCGCCACCGCCGCCTCATGCAATAGAAGATGGCTATCGCGGAACCGATGATGCAAAAAAAATGACCGTTGATTTCGCAAAAAACATGCACGATGGCGCTTCGGTTTCACTACGCGGTAATTTGATTTCTCACAAAGGAGAGGACCGTTACGTTTTTCGCGATAAGAGCGGTGAAATTAATGTCGTTATTCCTGCGGCCGTCTTTGATGGACGAGAAGTTCAGCCGGACCAGATGATCAACATTAGCGGCAGTCTGGATAAGAAAAGCGCGCCGGCCGTCGTTCGGGTCACTCATTTGCAGAAATAAAAATAAATTAGCCTGATGGCCTGAACTACTGGGCCATTAGGGTATTGGGTTATGCTATTTGTCATCCTTTTATTTACGATAATGCAGAGGTGATTTACAGAATTAAACACTTTTTTATCCGCTGATTTTGTTTTAAATCACAATGTTATCTCAGAGATGACTCCTAACTTCGGATTTCTATGAAAATATTGACGTAATTTTGCTTTTCTCTCGTTAGAATAGCGCGCACAAGGAACTGTGAAAAAGGAGTGGCAATGATCAAGAAGACAACGGAAATTGATGCCATCTTGTTAAATCTCAATAAGGCTATCGATGCCCACTACCAGTGGCTGGTGAGTATGTTTCACAGCGTGGTCGCGAGAGATGCCAGTAAGCCAGAAATAACGGATAACCATTCTTATGGACTGTGCCAGTTTGGTCGGTGGATTGATCATCTGGGGCCACTCGATAACGATGAATTACCTTACGTTCGGCTAATGGATTCTGCCCATCAACATATGCATAACTGTGGTCGGGAATTAATGCTGGCTATTGTTGAAAATCACTGGCAGGACGCGCATTTCGACGCCTTTCAGGAGGGGTTGCTTTCTTTTACTGCGGCATTAACCGATTACAAAATTTATTTGCTGACGATCCGTAGCAATATGGATGTTTTGACGGGATTGCCGGGGCGTCGGGTTCTTGATGAATCCTTTGATCATCAGTTACGCAACACTGAGCCTCTGAATCTTTATTTAATGTTGTTGGATATTGACCGATTTAAATTGGTTAATGATACCTACGGGCATTTAATCGGCGATGTAGTATTACGCACCCTGGCAACTTACTTAGCCAGTTGGACGCGTGATTACGAAACGGTTTATCGCTACGGGGGCGAAGAATTTATCATTATTGTCAAAGCGGCTAATGATGAAGAAGCATGTCGTGCAGGTGTCAGAATTTGCCAGTTAGTCGATAACCATGCCATCACACATTCTGAAGGGCATATCAACATTACCGTGACAGCAGGTGTGAGTCGCGCATTTCCTGAAGAGCCTCTGGATGTGGTCATTGGAAGAGCAGACCGGGCAATGTATGAGGGTAAGCAAACCGGAAGAAATCGCTGCATGTTTATTGACGAACAAAATGTGATTAACCGAGTTTAAGCTCCGTTTAACATTCATTGAGAAAACTGATGCTACTGTGTCAACGATCCGTTATCAGTGCAGGAAAATGCCTGTTAGCGTAAAAGCAAAACACAAATCTATCCATGCAAGCATTCACCGCCGGTTTACTGGCGGTTTTTTTTCGCCGTCATAAAAATCAGGCCCCTTGTACACAACTGTAACAAGGGGCCGGTTAGGTGAGGGATTATCTCCGTTCATTAGTCATCCCATTTGTGGCTGAAATACGCGGCCAGAAAACCAGAAAATAAAATTATTCCCAGTACGGCCATAAAAACATTCATATTACCCAGCATTATTTGCCTCCGTTTATGGTGTGGTGTGTTTCCTCGCTTACCTTAATTTTCATCTCAATGAGAAAGATATTAGCAGAGGTAACCTAAACGAAGGCTGAATTAAATTTTTATTGTGTTCGACTTAAATCAACAAAGCGCGGGCTGCCCCCACGGTCTTGCACGAATCCCTTTTAACATCAGCACCCACGCAGCAATGATCACCAACGCTAAGATGACAAACAGCGAGGAAGGCGGCAGGCTGGTTAGCACTACGCCACTCACTAATGGGTTAATCGCGGCACCAAGCCAGCCTAAAGACTGGGCGGAAAAATAGCTGGCTTTCATTCCTGGCGGCGCAATATGGTCAATCAACATATACTCGCCCGGCGCATAAATGATTTCACCGACAGTAAATACCGCAGCTGACATACCCCACAATAGCAGGCTGTTGCCGGAAAAAATAAAACCGACCAGACCGATGACGAAACATAGGGTGCCTGCTGTCATCAGCGCGCGGATGTTAGCCGGGTTAAGTCGGCGGCCCACGGAATATTGCAACGTAACCACCATGGCAGCATTCACCGGAAGAACAACCGCGACCACCTTTTCGGCAAAATCCCCATCAGCAATCACCATCACATATTGTGAAATGCATGAAGCAAATGCGCCGCTTACAAAAGAAGCCAGAAAACCAGAGCAGGTAAACCACAACAGTGCTTTATCTTGTAATAAAACTTTCGGCGACCAGACACTGCCTGTTTCCGTGGCGATGATTTTCTCGCTGCGCTTTACCCAAATTTGAATGAAAAGCATGGGAAACGCGGAACAGATAGCTGCCAGCCAGAAGGGCAGATTGATGCTCTGCATCACCAACAGCGTGCCGAGCGGCGGACCGATGGTCCAGCCAATGTTTAGCATGGTGTAGTTGATTGAGAAGATTTTCGTTTTGCTGGTGGACGAAAGATTGTCGGCAAACCAGGCTTTCAGCACGGTAGCAAAAACAGAATAGGCGCAGTTAATGAGGGCAAAAAAGAGCACCACCAGCGTTACGTTATTCACTAAAGGAATGGCAATAAAACCGCTGGCGAAGGCGGTAATTGCCAGTAACATATAGCGTTTCTTGTCGAACTTATCCGCCAGGATACCAAAACCGAGGCTAAAAACGACGCCAATAGTGAGCGCAATTGTCATCGCATAACCGATTAGATCGACACTCAGGCTGTACTGGCGACTCAAGTAAATGGTCATAAATGGCAGCGTAGCGCCGCGTCCGATGGTTAATAACAACGACGAGGCAAGAAGGGCGCTGGTAGAGCGTCGTAGGGATAAGTTCATTTGTCTGTCCGGCAGTGCGTTTCGTTATGTTTTGTTTTAGAGATGTAAAGAAATAGCATGGCAAAAATCCGAAGTATAGCGACTTATTTGCGCATTAATGCCGTCGTAACCGGCGACTAACGAATCAACTGTTAAAGAAAAGTAAATTCAGCTAAGTTGATTGCTTACAAAAGATGAAATTCAGAGGCGGTAGAATGTCGCGAAAAGATGGGGTGTTGGCGCTACTGGTAGTGGTCGTATGGGGGCTAAATTTTGTGGTCATCAAAGTGGGGCTTCATAACATGCCACCGCTGATGCTGGCCGGTTTGCGCTTTATGCTGGTCGCTTTTCCGGCTATCTTTTTTGTCGCACGACCGAAAGTACCACTGAATTTGCTGCTGGGGTATGGATTAACCATCAGTTTTGCGCAGTTTGCTTTTCTTTTTTGTGCCATTAACTTCGGTATGCCTGCTGGACTGGCTTCGCTGGTGTTACAGGCACAGGCGTTTTTTACTATCGTGCTTGGCGCGTTTACTTTCGGGGAGCGACTGCATGGCAAACAATTGGCGGGGATCGCCTTAGCGATTTTTGGCGTACTGGTGTTAATCGAAGATAGTCTGAACGGTCAGCATGTGGCGATGCTCGGCTTTATGTTGACCCTGGCTGCAGCATTTAGTTGGGCGTGTGGCAACATCTTCAATAAAAAGATCATGTCGCACTCAACGCGTCCGGCGGTGATGTCGCTGGTAATCTGGAGCGCTTTAATCCCAATCATTCCCTTCTTTGTTGCCTCGCTGATTCTCGATGGTTCCGCATCCATGATTCACAGTCTGGTTACTATTGATATGACCACCATCTTGTCGCTGATGTATCTGGCGTTTGTGGCGACAATTGTTGGTTATGGGATCTGGGGGACGTTACTGGGACGCTATGAAACCTGGCGGGTTGCACCGTTATCGTTACTGGTGCCCGTAGTCGGACTGGCAAGTGCGGCACTATTGTTGGATGAACGCTTAACGGGTCTGCAATTTTTAGGTGCGGTGCTCATTATGACCGGGCTGTATATCAATGTATTTGGCTTGCGGTGGCGTAAAGCGGTAAAGGTTAGAGGCTAAACCATACGCACAGAATGTGATGTCAGCACTCTGTGCGTCTGCTTTTATCGCGGGAAAAAGTACTTTACCTGGAACTCGAAAATATTGCTGTAAAGTAACGAATAATCCAGCGGAATAGAGTTACTGTCCACAGCCTGGGTCTGAATTTTAAGTATGGGATCCCGTGGGCTGATCCGTAAAATACTGGCGATTTCTGGGGTAGGAAAAGTAGGGGAGAAAGTTTCAAAGGTGCCAATGATTTTGATCCCGCATTCATTCTCAATATATGAAAATTTGGATTTTTGCATATGTGACACGGTTAAATCAGGAAAACGTGCTACTGACATCCACGTTTCTTCTAATTGTGCTGCATTATCCTCAATGAATCGCAGTCTCTTTATGTAATAAACCTGCTCACCAGTCACTAAATTCAGCTCAGTCGCAATAGTGGGTGAAGCATCCTGCACTTCAAATTTCATAATCTGACTCCCTGCCTCTTTGCCGCTTTTATGCGCAATTTCACTGAAACTGTTCATGTGATCAATGTGTGCAACAAAATTCTTTTTTTGAATGTATGTTCCTGAACCATGCTTTCTGTGAATAATTCCTTCGCCTTCCAGCAAGGATAATGCCTTACGCAGGGTATTACGCGAAACATTATAACGAACAGCGAGTTCCGCTTCTGACGGCAACAAATCACCAACATGCCATGAATTGCCATTGATTTCGGATTTAAGTAAGCGGGCAATCTTTTGAAAAATCACTTTTGCACCTTTTAAGAGCCATTGAAAACAAGGAGTTGAGTCCTGATTGGTTTATCGTATGGCCGAGTCGTTTAATAATCACCCTGATGTTGAACAACTTTATCACTGTATTACTGTGATCAATGTACCAGGACGTATAGCTACTGCGGGATATGATATTTAAACAATGTAATCTGTTATATACCAGTAAGGGAAAATATGAAAAAAATATTGTTAGTTTGCGCTGCGGGCATGTCAACCAGTATGCTGGTTAAACGTATGATTGATCATGCTAACGCTATTTCACTTGAAGTTAATATTTCCGCATTGGCGATTGCAGAGGCTAAAGGGAAAATTAAAAATAACGAAGTTGACGTTGTTTTACTTGGCCCGCAAGTTCGCTTTCAGAAACCAGAGATTGAAGCCGTTGCACAGGGGAAAATGCCTGTAGCCGTTATCGAGATGAAAGACTACGGCACCATGAACGGACAGGCAGTTCTTGAATTTGCGATGAAACTACTGCAAGAGTAAGAATCTAATATTATTAAACTATTACCTGAACTAACTTTTCACACATCATAAAATGGATATGGCATACATGCTTTATTGGGATGTATAAATATCCAAAACAACAGGTATAAAAAAATGGGATTAATGGCCTCATTCGAACGTGGAATGGAACGTTTTCTTGTTCCAGTTGCTATCAAGTTAAACTCACAAAAACATGTTGCAGCGGTGAGAGATGGATTCGTTTTTACG
>NZ_SJWV01000124.1:0-12215 GCF_004352695.1 Escherichia sp. KCJ4928 | reverse complement strand
GTCATAATGTTGAGGTCAAAATCAATATCCGGTAAGTCTAAGCATTTAAGCCTGATTAAATCTTCGATCTCACTTGCGGCTAACGATGTCGTTATTGCGAAAGAATTTTCATTCAATTGTCGTGGTATCCCATATTCATCAGCCACGATAGAAGAGAAATTCATATCATACATCAATGATCTTAACCTTAAGAACACTGAGGAATAAGATGATGGATAATCAAAAGAAACAACATAAGTATTGAACTTGTTTTTACCTTCCATAATATGACTCCTATCAATATTGAATGCTCTGGGGACGCAAAAATTATTAACCCCGATTGATGATTCTCATATAGGAGATATTCTTTTTTTTGCTCAGTAAAGGGGATGACTTGGGACAAAAAAACGCGCTCTCTGCCCATTCTTTGTGCATCCCCCTACCCTTCAGATGCTCTCCTGCATCACTCCGCGGAGAGCATGAAAAATATCGTGACTCTGTACTCTCCCATCAACTGCGAATATCATCATACTCCCGCGTTTTATCAAATTCGTGTTTCGCAAATGGGCATAGTGGGATAATTTTTCGTTTTTCCCGACGCATTTTTTCCACGACTTTCGCAACCAGCTGTTTACCAATCCCCTGCCCTTTCAGGCTTTCATCGACATCGGTATGTTCGATAATCGCTAAATTCTCTCCGGTCGGCACAAAGACAATTTCAGCGATTTGCTTGCCCTGTTCGTCATTAATGTAAAATTTATTGTGGCCTTCGCGTATTTCCATTTTACCCTCGCTTATTTATGACGGTATTTCAGCGCGCCGCTCGGGCACGTATCAATCACTTTAACCACAGTGACGACGTCGACTTCATCCGGCATGATCCACGGCTTTCGTTTGAGATTAAATAACTTGCCGTTGCCACGTACGCAATTGCCAGAATGCTGACATATCGCAGTGTTGAAATAGACATCGATCTTTTCGCCGGTATAACAGCGATAACCCTCGTCCAGTAGCGCCTGATCCATGACTTTCCCTCTCTCATCAGTATGATTATCGCTATAAGCATAGCCCTGGAATCTTCATACAGCACTGGCAGTTTCCGTTGCCAGAGTCTCTTCCCCTATATAGCCAATCATTCTTACTCCCTTTGAATTACCCGCCTCATCAGAGATAATGCTTAAGAAATTTGTCACACAAGGAAGCTGATGAGACATTCATTGCCCTACCGCATGTTACGCAAACGTCCGATGAAATTGAGTACCACAGTGATCTTAATGGTCAGCGCGGTACTGTTCTCGGTGCTATTGGTGGTGCATCTGATTTACTTCTCGCAAATCAGTGATATGACGCGAGACGGGCTGGCCAACAAGGCACTGGCAGTGGCGCGTACCCTCGCCGACTCGCCGGAAATCCGTCAGGGCTTGCAGAAAAAACCGCAGGAGAGCGGAATCCAGGCCATCGCGGAAGCCGTGCGCAAACGCAACGATCTGCTGTTTATTGTCGTTACCGATATGCAAAGTCTTCGCTACTCGCATCCTGAAGCCCAGCGTATTGGTCAGCCATTTAAAGGTGATGACATCCTTAAAGCGCTGAATGGCAAAGAAAATGTCGCTATCAATCGCGGTTTTCTGGCGCAGGCTTTACGCGTATTTACCCCCATCTACGATGAAAATCATAAACAAATTGGCGTGGTGGCGATCGGCCTTGAGTTAAGCCGCGTGACCCAACAAATCAATGACAGTCGCTGGAGCATTATCTGGTCGGTATTATTTGGCATGCTGGTCGGACTGATTGGCACCTGCATTCTGGTTAAGGTACTGAAAAAAATCCTTTTCGGCCTGGAACCCTACGAAATCTCCACGCTGTTTGAGCAGCGCCAGGCCATGTTGCAGTCTATCAAAGAAGGCGTCGTTGCCGTGGACGATCGCGGCGAGGTCACGCTGATCAACGATGCCGCACAAGAATTGCTGAATTACCGTAAGTCGCAGGACGATGAGAAACTGTCGACGCTAAGCCACTCATGGTCACAGGTGGTAGATGTCTCGGAAGTGTTACGCGACGGTACGCCGCGCCGCGACGAAGAGATTACGATTAAAGACCGGCTATTACTGATCAACACCGTTCCGGTGCGCAGTAATGGCGTTATCATCGGTGCCATTTCAACCTTCAGGGACAAAACTGAAGTTCGTAAACTGATGCAGCGACTCGACGGTCTGGTCAACTATGCTGATGCACTTCGTGAACGATCCCACGAATTTATGAATAAATTGCATGTGATTCTCGGATTATTGCATCTGAAGAGTTATAAGCAGTTGGAAGATTACATTCTCAAAACAGCCAATAACTATCAGGAAGAGATTGGCTCTCTGCTGGGTAAGATCAAATCTCCGGTTATCGCTGGTTTTTTAATCAGCAAGATTAACCGCGCGACCGATTTAGGCCATACGCTGATTTTAAACAGTGAAAGCCTGCTGCCAGACAGCGGCAGTGAGGACCAAGTCGCGACGCTGATTACCACATTGGGAAATCTGATAGAAAACGCGCTGGAAGCATTAGGGCCGGAACCCGGTGGCGAAATTAGCGTAACATTGCACTACCGTCACGGCTGGCTGCACTGCGAAGTTAACGATGATGGACCGGGGATCGCACCCGACAAAATCGATCACATTTTTGACAAAGGTGTCTCGACAAAAGGAAGCGAGCGAGGCGTCGGTTTAGCACTTGTCAAACAACAGGTAGAAAATCTCGGCGGCAGCATCGCCGTGGAATCGGAACCCGGGATTTTCACACAATTTTTTGTCCAGATACCCTGGGACGGGGAGAGGTCGAACAGATGATCAATGTATTAATTATCGATGACGACGCAATGGTCGCGGAGCTGAATCGCCGATACGTAGCACAAATCCCAGGCTTTCAATGCTGTGGAACAGCCTCGACGCTGGAGAAAGCCAAAGAGATTATCTTCAATAGCGATACGCCTATCGACCTGATATTGCTCGATATCTATATGCAAAAAGAGAACGGGCTCGATTTACTGCCTGTCCTGCATAACGCGCGTTGCAAAAGTGATGTGATTGTCATCTCCTCCGCAGCCGATGCGGCAACCATTAAAGATTCGCTGCATTACGGTGTCGTGGATTACCTGATCAAACCCTTCCAGGCTTCCCGCTTTGAAGAGGCGCTCACCGGCTGGCGGCAAAAGAAAATGGCGCTGGAAAAACATCAGTATTATGACCAGGCCGAGCTTGATCAGCTAATCCACGGCAGCAGCCCCAACGAACAGGATCCTCGTCGCTTGCCAAAAGGCTTAACGCCGCAGACGTTACGCACGCTGTGCCAGTGGATTGACGCGCATCAGGACTATGAGTTTTCAACCGACGAGCTGGCTAACGAGGTTAACATCTCGCGTGTTTCCTGCCGTAAATACCTCATCTGGCTGGTCAACTGCCACATCTTGTTCACCAGTATCCATTATGGCGTCACGGGGCGTCCAGTTTACCGTTACCGTATTCAGGCAGAACACTACTCACTACTGAAACAATATTGCCAATAACGGATCGCTGGTTATCTGTAAGTAATAATTATTACCGTAATGCAAAATACCCCTGGCACAAGTTACATCCTTCATCAGTAAAACTTGTGCCAGATCAAATATAATTATCCCTCCATCATCGCTAAAAATTAATATCTCTTCAGGTGAACGGTGTTTTTAATTTCAAAACGCTAACAAAAGTTAATTAACTATTATGTCACCCGCATTATGTGTATTTTTACCCACAAATGGGTAGATCAGATTAATCTATAAACCTAATGACATCTGCCCTGAGAACAAAAAATAGACCGATAAATATCAATAAGATAACAGCAAACAAAACATTAACATCTGCGCAGTACAAACTATAAACCCATCGCCAGAGAGTCTTTCTCTCTGAAAAAGCCGCTTATCACAGTGCATAAATTTGCCGCTGCTTTAATCAGCCAATATTCACTGTGAGGTATTTGCTAAAGCCGGTAACGACCAAACGGATATTTAGTCAGGCTCTGAAAACAGTTCATACAAAACAGAACGTGACTGTGATCTATTCAGCAAAAATTTAAATAGGATTATCGCGAGGGTTCACACATGTTATTTACTATCCAACTTATCATAATACTGATATGTCTGTTTTATGGTGCCAGAAAGGGTGGTATCGCGCTGGGTTTATTAGGCGGTATCGGTCTGGTCATTCTGGTCTTCGTCTTCCACCTTCAGCCAGGTAAACCACCAGTTGATGTCATGCTGGTTATCATTGCGGTGGTGGCGGCATCGGCGACCTTGCAAGCTTCGGGCGGTCTTGATGTCATGCTGCAAATTGCCGAGAAGTTGCTGCGCCGCAACCCGAAATATGTCTCAATTGTCGCGCCGTTTGTGACCTGTACACTGACCATTCTTTGCGGTACGGGTCATGTGGTTTACACCATTCTGCCGATCATCTACGACGTCGCCATTAAGAACAACATCCGTCCGGAACGTCCGATGGCGGCAAGTTCTATCGGTGCACAGATGGGGATTATCGCCAGTCCGGTGTCGGTTGCGGTCGTGTCTCTGGTTGCAATGCTGGGTAATGTCACCTTTGATGGTCGCCATCTTGAGTTCCTCGACCTGCTGGCAATCACCATTCCATCGACGTTAATCGGTATCCTGGCGATCGGTATCTTCAGCTGGTTCCGCGGTAAAGATCTGGATAAAGACGAAGAGTTCCAGAAATTCATCTCCGTACCGGAAAACCGTGAGTATGTTTACGGTGATACCGCGACGCTGCTCGATAAAAAACTGCCGAAAAGCAACTGGCTGGCAATGTGGATTTTCCTCGGTGCAATCGCTGTAGTCGCACTTCTTGGTGCTGATTCGGACCTGCGTCCATCCTTCGGCGGCAAACCGCTGTCGATGGTACTGGTTATTCAGATGTTTATGCTGCTGACCGGGGCGCTGATTATTATCCTGACCAAAACCAATCCCGCGTCTATCTCAAAAAACGAAGTCTTCCGTTCCGGTATGATCGCCATCGTGGCGGTGTACGGTATCGCATGGATGGCAGAAACCATGTTCGGTGCGCATATGTCTGAAATTCAGGGCGTACTGGGTGAAATGGTGAAAGAGTATCCGTGGGCGTATGCCATTGTTCTGCTGCTGGTTTCCAAGTTTGTAAACTCTCAGGCTGCGGCGCTGGCGGCGATTGTTCCGGTCGCGCTGGCGATCGGCGTTGATCCGGCATACATCGTGGCTTCAGCACCGGCTTGCTACGGTTATTACATCCTGCCGACTTATCCGAGCGATCTGGCAGCGATTCAGTTTGACCGTTCCGGCACCACCCACATCGGTCGCTTCGTCATCAACCACAGTTTTATTCTGCCGGGGTTGATTGGTGTGAGCGTATCGTGCGTCTTCGGCTGGATCTTCGCCGCGATGTACGGGTTCTTATAAATGCACTTTGCGTGCCGCCCGTGACTACGCGGCACGCCATTTTCGAATAACAAATACAGAGTTACAGGCTGGAAGCTATGTCAAACAAACCCTTTATCTACCAGGCACCTTTCCCGATGGGGAAAGACAATACCGAATACTATCTACTCACTTCCGATTACGTTAGCGTTGCCGACTTCGACGGCGAAACCATCCTGAAAGTGGAACCAGAAGCCCTGACCCTACTGGCGCAGCAAGCCTTTCACGACGCTTCTTTCATGCTCCGTCCGGCACACCAGAAACAGGTTGCGGCTATTCTTCACGATCCAGAAGCCAGCGAAAACGACAAGTACGTGGCGCTGCAATTCTTAAGAAACTCCGAAATCGCCGCCAAAGGCATGCTGCCGACCTGCCAGGATACCGGCACCGCGATCATCGTCGGTAAAAAAGGCCAGCGCGTGTGGACCGGTGGCGGTGATGAAGAAGCGCTGTCGAAAGGCGTCTATAACACCTATATCGAAGATAACCTGCGCTATTCACAGAATGCGGCGCTGGACATGTACAAAGAGGTCAACACCGGCACTAACCTGCCTGCGCAAATCGACCTGTACGCGGTAGATGGCGATGAGTACAAATTCCTTTGCGTTGCGAAAGGCGGCGGCTCTGCCAACAAAACGTATCTCTACCAGGAAACCAAAGCCCTGCTGACTCCCGGCAAACTGAAAAACTTCCTCGTCGAGAAAATGCGTACCCTCGGTACTGCAGCCTGCCCGCCGTACCATATCGCGTTTGTGATTGGCGGTACGTCTGCGGAAACCAACCTGAAAACCGTCAAGTTAGCAAGCGCTCACTATTACGATGAACTGCCGACGGAAGGGAACGAACATGGTCAGGCGTTCCGCGATGTCCAGCTGGAACAGGAACTGCTGGAAGAGGCCCAGAAACTCGGTCTTGGCGCGCAGTTTGGCGGTAAATACTTCGCGCACGACATTCGCGTTATCCGTCTGCCACGTCACGGCGCATCCTGCCCGGTCGGCATGGGCGTCTCCTGCTCCGCTGACCGTAACATTAAAGCGAAAATCAACCGCGAAGGTATCTGGATCGAAAAACTGGAACACAACCCAGGCCAGTACATTCCACAAGAACTGCGCCAGGCCGGTGAAGGCGAAGCGGTGAAAGTTGACCTTAACCGCCCGATGAAAGAGATCCTCGCCCAGCTTTCGCAATACCCGGTATCCACTCGTTTGTCGCTCACCGGCACCATTATCGTGGGCCGAGATATTGCACACGCCAAGCTGAAAGAGCTGATTGACGCCGGTAAAGAACTTCCGCAGTACATCAAAGATCACCCGATCTACTACGCGGGTCCGGCGAAAACCCCTGCCGGTTATCCATCAGGTTCACTTGGCCCAACCACCGCAGGCCGTATGGACTCCTACGTGGATCTGCTGCAATCCCACGGCGGCAGCATGATCATGCTGGCGAAAGGTAACCGCAGTCAGCAGGTTACCGACGCGTGTCATAAACACGGCGGCTTCTACCTCGGTAGCATCGGCGGTCCGGCGGCGGTACTGGCGCAGCAGAGCATCAAGCATCTGGAATGCGTCGCTTATCCGGAGCTGGGTATGGAAGCTATCTGGAAAATCGAAGTAGAAGATTTCCCGGCGTTTATCCTGGTCGATGACAAAGGTAACGACTTCTTCCAGCAAATCGTCAACAAACAGTGCGCGAACTGCACTAAGTAACCTCTTCGGCCCAGCGCCTGGCAGCATGCTGCCAGGTGATCCCCCTGGGCCACCTCTTTTGCGATTGTAATTTCACGCTTGCTGGTGAATAGTCAGTATTTTCCCTGATTTGCGAACTCACCATGACCCGCACACTCAAGCCGTTAATTCTTAACACCGGCGCACTGGCGCTAACGTTAATCCTGATTTATACCGGCATTTCGGCCCATGACAAACTCACCTGGCTGATGGAAGTGACACCGGTGATTATTGTCGTGCCGCTACTGCTTGCCACCGCTAAACGTTATCCGTTAACGCCGCTGCTCTATACGCTCATTTTCTTTCACGCCATCATCCTGATGGTCGGCGGGCAATACACCTACGCGAAAGTCCCCGTTGGTTTTGAGGTGCAGGAATGGCTGGGGTTGAGCCGTAATCCGTATGACAAGCTGGGGCATTTTTTCCAGGGGCTGGTGCCTGCACTGGTGGCACGAGAAATTCTCGTGCGCGGGATGTACGTGCGCGGACGTAACATGGTGGCGTTCCTGGTCTGCTGCGTGGCGCTGGCGATAAGCGCGATGTATGAATTAATCGAGTGGTGGGCGGCGCTGGCAATGGGCCAGGGAGCGGATGATTTTCTCGGCACCCAGGGCGACCAGTGGGACACGCAATCCGATATGTTCTGCGCGCTGCTTGGCACATTAACGACGGTGATATTCCTCGCTCGCTTTCATTGCCGCCAGCTACGGCGCTTTGGCTTGATAACCGGATAACAACGTGCGCTTTGTTGATGCCGGATGCGGCGTGAATTCCTTATCCGGTCTACAAAATTTGCAAATCCAAAGCATTACATTAAGACGTGGCCTGATAAACATATCGCATCAGGCCATTTTCGTTAGCTATTGTCCACGTCAGGCTTTCACATCACTCACTGCACCGACCGGAATATCAGCATGAACAGGCTCGGGCGGTACTTTGCGATATTTATCCAGCAGATGAATCTGGATCCTGCGCAGCGTGTCGCCATTGAGGCGATAGAAACGGAAGTAGAGAATCAGCGTTACCATGAAAAACAGAGTTGGTAGAGCAATCATAATAAACTGCATACCTAATAGGGCTTGCGTAGACTGTTCAACATTCGGTACATAGCCAATCATCCCTAACACAACCGCAATGAAAAAAGCCGCAAAGGCTGAACCGCCCTTCACCACCATAGTCTGCACGGAGTAAGCGATACTTTCACAGCGTACGTGCAGTTTATATTCACCGTAATCAACGGTATCTGCCACCATGATGACCTGTAATACCCAGAAAAGCGCCGTTCCCACATTCAGCAAAATACCCGCAATCACAATGAGGACGACGTTGTGATAGCTCATTAATGCCATTAACAGGAGAACACCACAGCTTAACACCGGAAGAATAGATGCTCCGGCCCATAAAATGCGTCGGGATAATGATTTAACTAAGCGTGGGAAGAATACTAACGTCACCAGGTTAGCAGCTCCCGCATACGACAGATAATAGGGGAACAAATCCGCATCACCGATAACATATGAGAAATAATAGATAGCAAATCCGGTAATAATGTTGCTGGCTACATTATAAGCAAGAGCCATACCCAAGAGGCATGAAAGCTGATCGTTTTTATAAATTAGCGCAACGATGGCTTTAAGTGTCAGATGGCTTCCTTCAGCAGACGGTTGATTGTCTGACGAAAAGACTTCATGCACATTGCGCAGAGTGATGATGGTTGAAACAATAAAAAAGGCGATCAGTACCAGAGTGAACATCTGAAAGCCAAATCCCCGATCGCCACCGCCGACATAATTAACAAATGGTAGCGTCACACCTGCCGTAACAAAGCCTGCCAGACTGGCAAAAAAACGCGGATAAGGAACCAGTTGTTCGCGCTCACGTTTATCGAGCGTGATGGTTGGAACCAGCGACCAGAAGGGAATATCCATAATGGTGTAAGTCATGCCCCAGAGGATGTAGGTCACGCAAACAAAGACAATCTGAGTAGTACCTTCAAACAGATGCGCACTAAAGAGGAGAAATAAGATTACAGAGTTTGCCAACGTACCGATCAGGATCCAGGGTTTGAACTTACCCCATCGCGATCGCGTAGCATTTACAATCCATCCCATAATCGGATCGTTAATAGCATCCCAGATCCTCGCCACCAGAAACAAAGTACCGACCAAACCCACAGACAGCCCGACGACATCGGTGTAGTAATACATGAGGTACATATACACAATGCCGATCGCAAAATCCTTCCCGAACGCTCCAAATCCATAACTGAGTTTTGTAGTCATTGAAATGCTCATAGGGTATCGGGTCGCTGTTACCAACGCCCGCCTTCTGTTATTGGTATCGTCAGAGGTGTGCGCCGGAATAAATCCCCCGGCGCAGTAGCGTTTAGTCGCGTTTTAACGGTGCAACCAGCCTGGCAGCCAGTCGCCGTGGGCGGCAATCAGGTCGTCAACAAGAGCATATATTTCATCAATGCCCAGCACGGCAGCAGTATGCGGGTCCATCATCGCGGCGTGGTAAACACGGTCGCGATTTTCCGTAAGAATAGCTTCGGTCAGCAGCGTCTGTACGTTGATGTTGGTTTGCATCAGGGCGGCCAGATGCGAAGGTAGCGTACCGACTTTGGTCGGCTGAATGCCATTAGCATCAACCAGACAGGCTACTTCCACGCAACATCCTTGTGGCAGGTTATCAATCAAACCATCGTTACGGACGTTGCCGTAAATCACACTCGGCTCGCCAGTCCAGATAGCGTTCATAATTGTGCTGGCATATTCCCGTGACGGTTTAATATCAATCCGGGAGGCGTTTTTATACTCCTCCAGCTCTTTATGCCAGTTCGCCAGCTGCTCGACGCAGCGTTTCGGGTACTCATCCAGCGGTACTTTATAACGCTCAATCAAATCCTCACGACCTGGCTTAATAAACCACGGTGTGTACTCAGCAAAATGTTCTGACGATTCCGTGACGAAGTAGCCCAGCTTTTTGAACATTTCGTAGCGCACAATATTCTGGCAGCGAGTATTGCCATGAATATTCGGCTTCGGTGCCTGCCCTGCTTCATAAGCCGCCAGCAGTTCCGGGTAGAGATTCACATAACTGCCGTCGGCGGTTTTGCGCTCCAGCTCCAGGTAAAACGCCATATGGTTGATACCTGCGCAACGGTAACGCAGCGTAGCTGGGTCGATATTGAGGTCACGCGCCAGCTCTTCCGCCGTTCCCTGCACCGAATGGCACAGCCCGACCTGTTTGATATGCGGATAGCGGGCATACATCGCCCAGGTATTCATCGCCATTGGGTTAACATAGTTGAGCATGGTGGCATCGGGGCAGACTTCCGTCATGTCCTCGCAAATTTGCCACAGATGCGGAATGGTACGTAGCGCGCGCATAATACCGCCCGGCCCCAACGTATCGGCAATGGTTTGTTCCAGACCATGCCGCTTACAGACCTCGAAATCAGTCACCGTGCAAGGTTCATAACCGCCAATCTGAAATGCCACCACGACAAAATCGGCATCCTCTAAGGCTTCTTTCTGTTGGGTGTGGCAGGTGATTTTGCCGCTGGCCCCTGCTGAATCCATCAGCTTACGCACCACAATATGCGACTCTTCCAGGCGGGTGGGATCAATGTCCATCAGGGCAATATGCGCCGTTTTCAGCGCCTCGCGATGGAACACATCACCAAGAATATTTTTAACGAAAATCGTCGAACCAGCGCCGATAAATGTAATTTTGGGTGCAGTCATCATGCAGATCTCCTGGCTTGCTTGAATAACTTCATCATGGCAGGCGAATCTGCAGAAAACCTCCGGCTTCCAGGTTGAGCATTCCCATAAACTCAGATCCTGCGTGAAGCAGCAGTAAATCTGAGTTTATGGTAATAAGTTACCTGAAAAGCAGAGTTTTCGGCCTCATGATGCTCGGACGCTCCCCTCGCCTCTCTGGGAAGAGGGTGAAAACCGTGCTCCCACTCGCAGTCATCCTCCCTCACTCCTGCCATAATTCTGATATTCTAGGAAAGAGAGCCATCCATGAATACAGATACGTTTATGTGCAGCAGCGACGAAAAACAGACCCGCAGCCCGCTGTCGCTGTATTCGGAATACCAGCGGATGGAGATTGAGTTTCGCGCACCGCATATCATGCCCACCAGCCACTGGCATGGTCAGGTCGAAGTGAATGTGCCTTTCGATGGCGATGTGGAATACCTGATCAACAATGAAAAAGTGAATATCAATCAGGGTCATATCACGCTGTTCTGGGCCTGTACACCGCACCAACTAACAGATACCGGAACCTGTCAGAGCATGGCGATTTTTAATCTGCCGATGCATCTGTTTCTCTCCTGGCCGCTGGATAAAGACCTGATTAACCACGTCACTCACGGCATGGTGATCAAATCACTGGCCACACAGCAACTTAGCCCGTTTGAAGTGCGCCGCTGGCAGCAGGAATTAAACAGTCCGAACGAGCAAATTCGCCAGCTCGCCATTGATGAAATTGGCCTGATGCTCAAGCGATTTAGCCTCTCTGGCTGGGAACCGATTCTGGTCAATAAAACCTCGCGCACACACAAAAACAGCGTCTCGCGCCATGCGCAATTTTATGTTAGCCAGATGCTGGGCTTTATTGCCGAGAACTATGATCAGGCGCTGACCATCAACGATGTGGCTGAGCACGTCAAACTTAACGCCAACTATGCAATGGGGATATTCCAGCGGGTCATGCAATTGACGATGAAACAGTACATTACCGCGATGCGCATCAACCACGTTCGCGCGTTACTGAGCGATACCGATAAAAGTATTCTCGATATTGCCCTGACGGCAGGCTTTCGTTCAAGTAGTCGTTTTTACAGCACGTTCGGCAAATATGTCGGCATGTCGCCGCAACAATACCGCAAACTTAGCCAACAGCGCCGCCAGACGTTTCCCGGCTAAAGACGATATCAGTATCAGCCAAAAAAATAGTTTAGCCGTCGATAATAAGCAGTGAAAATAATTTAAAATAATCACATAACGCATTGT
>NZ_SJWV01000123.1:0-12354 GCF_004352695.1 Escherichia sp. KCJ4928 | reverse complement strand
CATTTATATAAATGATTTCGGCTTTCTAAATGCAATTAAAATCAGGTTGCCAAATTAATCGTAGCGATTTAACACGATTCGACGTTTGCTATCGCTACCTGCAACAACCACTTCTGTCGTTACACCTTTGACGGGCGAAGAAAACAGATGACGGGTGTCAACATTATACGTTAACTGACCACAATGCTGTTGAGGTTGACCATTAACCATAGCCATACTGCATGTTGGGGGACTGATCCTGCCATTAATCGCTAATGTGGCAGTCTCTGAAGAGAATGCGGGAGAAGCCAATCCATAGGCAAGAAAAATAATTCCTGACAGCCAATACTTATTCATTGAACGTTATCCCTGTAGTAAAGGTTATGCCTGGATAGAATGAGTGCATAACAAACTATAGCTGTACATCCACTACACAGCCACGAAGGATGATAATGAAGCATTGCCTGTATGATCAATCGACTTTGTAGAGTTTCGGACGAAGGTCCGCAGAATATTCGCAGTATTAAATAAGTGTTCATTAATGCGGCAAAAACTAATACACCGCATCAATGTAACATCTCTGCGGTGTATGAAGAATAACCAGAATGGTTAATAGGCGTTAGACCGCGCGGAAGGAAATCTCGCCTGGAATGACTTCACCCTGCCAGTAGAGCTGAGCTGCAACGCGGTCAGCCAGCTGGCGGTAGATAGCGGTAAATTCGCTCTCCGGACGGCTGATAACCGTTGGCGTGCCTTTATCGAGATCCTCACGTAAGGAGATGTGTAACGGCATCTGCCCCAGCAGCTGTGTGTGGTATTTTTCAGCCAGTTTCTCAGCACCACCGGTACCGAAAATCGGTTCATGGTGACCACAGTTACTGCAAATATGCACACTCATGTTCTCGACAATACCAAGCACCGGAACCTCGACTTTCTCGAACATCACAATGCCTTTTTTCGCATCGATCAACGCGATGTCCTGCGGGGTGGTGACCACGACTGCACCAGTTACTGGAATGTTTTGCGCCAGCGTCAATTGAATGTCACCGGTGCCTGGCGGCATATCAAGCACCAGATAGTCGAGATCCGGCCACAAGGTTTCCTGCAACATCTGCATTAACGCCTTGCTCGCCATCGGTCCACGCCACACCATCGCATTGTCTTCAGTGACCAGATAACCAATTGAATTGGTTGCCAGGCCATGAGACATAATCGGTGCCATGTGGGTACCGTCCGGCGACGTTGGACGCTGATTTTCTGCGCCCAGCATGGTGGGAATTGATGGGCCGTAGATATCGGCGTCCAGAATGCCGACTTTCGCCCCTTCCGCCGCCAGTGCCAGCGCCAGGTTTACCGCCGTGGAGGATTTACCCACGCCGCCTTTACCGGAGCTGACCGCAATGATGTTCTTCACACCATTAATACCCGGCTGATTCTTCACGCGTTTTAAGGTGGCGATATTGTGCGACAGTTTCCAGTCGATAGCTTTCGCCCCGGTGATACGCAGCAGTTCGGCGCTACATTGCTCTTTTAACTCTTCAAACGCGCTATGCCAGACGAATGGCATAACCAGTTCCACATGCAACGTGTCGTCCATCCAGGCGACATGGTGCAACGCTTTCAGCGTGGTGAGGTTATGCTTCAGGGTTGGGTGCTGAAAATTGGCCAGTGTCCCGGCGACCATTGCGCGCAAGGCTTCTGGTGATTTGGCCTGGGATTGTTCGTTCATCCCGACTCCTTTTTTGTATAGATAAACCATCAGCTGATAGTTTACCTGAAGAATATAGAGAAGTACTTACTTAACATTTTCCCATTTGGTACTATCTAACCCCTTTTCACTATTAAGAAGTAATGCCTACTATGACTCAAGTCGCGAAGAAAATTCTGGTGACGTGCGCACTGCCGTACGCTAACGGCTCAATCCACCTCGGCCATATGCTGGAGCACATCCAGGCTGATGTCTGGGTCCGTTACCAGCGAATGCGCGGCCACGAGGTCAACTTCATCTGCGCCGACGATGCCCACGGTACACCGATCATGCTGAAAGCTCAGCAGCTTGGTATCACCCCGGAGCAGATGATTGGCGAAATGAGTCAGGAGCATCAGACTGATTTCGCAGGCTTTAACATCAGCTATGACAACTATCACTCGACGCACAGCGAAGAGAACCGCCAGTTGTCAGAACTTATCTACTCTCGCCTGAAAGAGAACGGTTTTATTAAAAACCGCACCATCTCTCAGCTGTACGATCCGGAAAAAGGCATGTTCCTGCCGGACCGTTTTGTGAAAGGCACCTGCCCGAAATGTAAATCCCCGGATCAATACGGCGATAACTGCGAAGTCTGCGGCGCGACCTACAGCCCGACTGAATTGATCGAGCCGAAATCGGTGGTTTCTGGCGCTACGCCGGTAATGCGTGATTCTGAACACTTCTTCTTTGATCTGCCCTCTTTCAGCGAAATGTTGCAGGCATGGACCCGCAGCGGTGCGTTGCAGGAGCAGGTGGCAAATAAAATGCAGGAGTGGTTTGAATCCGGCCTGCAACAGTGGGATATCTCCCGCGACGCGCCATACTTTGGTTTTGAAATTCCGAACGCGCCGGGCAAATATTTCTACGTCTGGCTGGACGCACCGATTGGCTACATGGGTTCTTTCAAGAATCTGTGCGACAAGCGCGGCGACAGCGTAAGCTTCGATGAATACTGGAAGAAAGACTCCACCGCCGAGCTGTACCACTTCATCGGTAAAGATATTGTTTACTTCCACAGCCTGTTCTGGCCTGCCATGCTGGAAGGCAGCCACTTCCGCAAGCCGACCAACCTGTTTGTTCATGGCTATGTGACGGTGAACGGCGCAAAGATGTCCAAGTCTCGCGGCACCTTTATTAAAGCCAGCACCTGGCTGAATCATTTTGACGCTGACAGCCTGCGTTACTACTACACTGCGAAACTCTCTTCGCGCATTGATGATATCGATCTCAACCTGGAGGATTTCGTTCAGCGTGTGAATGCCGATATCGTGAACAAAGTGGTTAACCTGGCCTCTCGTAATGCGGGCTTTATCAACAAGCGTTTTGACGGCGTGCTGGCAAGCGAATTGGCTGACCCGCAGTTGTACAAAACCTTCACTGATGCCGCTGAAGTGATTGGTGAAGCGTGGGAAAGCCGCGAATTTGGTAAAGCAGTGCGCGAAATCATGGCGCTGGCTGATCTGGCTAACCGCTATGTCGACGAGCAGGCTCCGTGGGTGGTGGCAAAACAGGAAGGCCGCGATGCCGACCTGCAGGCAATTTGCTCAATGGGCATAAACCTGTTCCGCGTGCTGATGACTTACCTGAAGCCGGTACTGCCGAAACTGACCGAGCGCGCAGAAGCATTCCTCAATACAGAACTGACCTGGGATGGTATCCAGCAACCGCTGCTGGGCCACAAAGTGAATCCGTTCAAAGCGCTGTATAACCGCATCGATATGAAGCAGGTTGAAGCACTGGTGGAAGCGTCTAAAGAAGAAGTGAAAGCAGCTGCCGCGCCAGTTACTGGCCCACTGGCAGATGATCCGATTCAGGAAACCATCACCTTTGACGACTTCGCAAAAGTTGACCTGCGCGTGGCGCTGATCGAAAACGCAGAGTTTGTTGAAGGTTCTGACAAACTGCTGCGCCTGACACTGGATCTCGGCGGTGAAAAACGCAATGTCTTCTCCGGTATTCGTTCTGCCTACCCGGATCCGCAGGCACTGATCGGGCGTCACACCATTATGGTGGCCAACCTGGCACCGCGTAAAATGCGCTTTGGTATCTCCGAAGGCATGGTAATGGCTGCTGGTCCTGGCGGGAAAGATATCTTCCTGTTAAGCCCGGATGCTGGTGCTAAACCAGGCCATCAGGTGAAATAATCCCCCTTTAAGGCGCTGCATCGACAGCGCCTTTTCTTTATAAATTCCTAAAGTTGTTTTCTTGCGATTTTGTCTCTCTCTAGCCCGCATAAATACTGGTAGCATCTGCATTCAACTGGATAAAATTACAGGGATGCAGAATGAGACACTTTATCTATCAGGACGAAAAATCACATAAATTCTGGGCAGTTGAGCAACAGGGAAACGAGTTGCATATCAGTTGGGGAAAAGTTGGCACCAAAGGGCAAAGCCAGATAAAAAGTTTTTCAGATGCTGCGGCAGTGGCAAAAGCGGAGCTTAAGCTGATTGCGGAGAAGGTGAAGAAGGGGTATGTGGAGCAAGCGAAGGATAATTCTTTGCAACCTTCCCAAACGGTAACGGGCTCTCTCAAGGTAGCGGACTTATCCACCATTATTCAGGAACAACCCTCTTTCGTAGCAGAAACCCGTGCGCCTGACAAAAATACAGATGCTGTTTTACCGTGGCTGGCGAAAGATATTGCTGTCGTTTTTCCGCCCGAAGTTGTACACACCACGTTAAGTCATCGCCGCTTTCCCGGAGTTCCTGTTCAGCAAGCAGACAAATTGACCCAATTACGTCGCTTAGCCTGTAGTGTGTCGCAACGGGATAATAAAACAGCCACATTTGACTTCAGCGCCTGTTCTTTAGAATGGCAAAACACCGTCGCCCAGGCGATCAGTCAGATCGACGGCCTGAAAACAACACAGCTACCATCACCAGTAATGGCTGTACTCACGGCACTTGAAATGAAATGCACAAGATATAAAGTGCGTGAGGATGTTATGGATCAGATCGTCCAGGAAGGCGGTCTGGAATATGCTACTGATGTAATAATACACCTTCAACAGATTGATATTAAATGGGATTATGCGAATAATGTCATTATTATTCTGCCGTCTGGCATTGCACCTGACTACTTGGAGCAATATTCCAGATTTGAATTACGCCTACGTAAACATTTATCACTGGCGGAAGAGTCTCTCTGGCAAAAATGTGCACAAAAACTTATTGCCGCAATTCCACATATTCCAGAATGGCGGCAACCATTAATTGCTTTGTTATTACCCGAAAAACCAGAAATTGCACATGAAATTGCCCAGCGTCTACTGGGGCAAAAAAAATTACCCTCGCTTGAGTGGTTAAAAATAGTGGCGACTGATGAGCACATTCTTGCCTCATTAGAAAAATATCACGAGCCATATGCCATTTTTGATGATTACTATTGTGGTGCGATATGGTCAGCCACCGTATTACAGGAGCAAGGTGTTGCAGCCCTGCCCCGATTTGCTCCCTATGCCGCAAGTGACTACTGCGCCGATGTGTTGCGTCATATCAATCATCCGTTCGCATTAACACTGCTTATACGTGTAGCCGGGCATACTAAACGCTGTCACGATCGGATGACGAAAGCCTGCGCTGCGTTCCCACATGCAGCAATGGCGGCACTGACGGAACTTCTTGGGCAAAAAGAAGAGAACAGTTGGCGCATTATGCTAATGACAATGCTTATCTCACAACCAGCACTGGCAGAACAGGTCATTCCCTGGCTCTCGACACCCGCAGTTGCCGTACTGAAATCATGCCAGCAACAACTGACACAGCCCTCAAACCATGCCAGCGCCGATCTACTGCCAGCCGTAGTAGTCTCCCCTCCCTGGCTTTCGAAAAAGAAAAAATCGCCGATTCCGGTGCTGGATTTAGCGCCATTAGGCATTGAGCCAATCTGTTATCTGACAGAAGAAATCAGTAATCAACTTTTGGCGAAATATATCTGGTATTCAAAACACATCACGGTTAGCCATGAAGAAAGTACTACCAACCTGTTGGCAAGGATGGGTTTTCAACGACGGATCGCTGGTACATATATTAAAGCTCCCGAAGCGGTAGTTGAGGCATGGCTAAATGAAGATTATTCAACCTTACTAAGTGAATTTAAGGTGTTTCATTCACCTACCGGGCATTATTGGCAGTTGGGGATTTTGACAACATTGCCGCTGGAGAAAGCAGTTAAAGCATGGAATGCCCTTACCCTATCTCCACATACCGATACCGAATACGCCATGTTACATTTTGGACTCAAAGGGTTACCTGGGTTAGTAAACTCACTTGCACGCTATCCACAAGAAGCCTTGCCCATCACGAATTACTTCGCAGCGAGTGAGCTGGCTCCTGCCGTCGCCCGTGCCTTCAACAAACTGAAAACGCTACGCGAAAACGCCCGTAGCTGGCTGTTGAAATACCCGGAACATGCCCTTACCGGCCTGCTGCCTGCGGCGCTCGGCAAAGCCGGTGAAGCACAGGATAACGCCCGCGCTGCCTTGCGTATGCTTACCGAAAACGGTCATCAGCCATTACTGCAAGAAATCGCCCGACGTTATAACCAGCCGGAAGTAACCGATGCGGTGAACGCTCTGCTTGCGCTCGATCCCTTAGATAATCACCCGACAAAAATCCCCACTCTTCCGGCCTTTTATCAGCCATCGCTCTGGACGCGCCCGGTATTAAAAGCAAATGCCCAATCACTGCCAGATAGCGCCCTCCTCCACCTCGGTGAAATGCTCCGCTTCCCTCAGGAAGAGGCTCTGTATCCGGGATTATTGCAGGTGAAAGACGTCTGTTCCGCCGACTCACTGGCGGGATTTGCCTGGGATCTGTTTACCGCCTGGCAGACCGCTGGCGCGCCGTCGAAAGAGAGTTGGGCGTTCACTGCGTTAGGCGTTCTCGGTAACGATGACACCGCCCGCAAACTGACGCCATTAATACGCGCCTGGCCTGGTGAATCCCAGCATAAACGCGCCACCGTTGGGTTGGATATTCTCGCTGCTATCGGTAGTGATATCGCCCTTATGCAGCTTAACGGCATCGCCCAGAAACTGAAATTCAAAGCATTACAGGAGCGGGCAAAAGAAAAAATTGCCGACATTGCCGAGAGCCGCGAACTCACGGTGGCGGAGCTTGAAGATCGGTTAGCACCGGATCTCGGTCTGGATGATAACGGTTCGCTGCTGTTGGATTTTGGCCCACGGCAGTTCACCGTCAGCTTTGATGAAACCTTAAAACCGTTTGTGCGTGATGTTTCCGGCAGCCGCCTGAAAGACCTGCCCAAACCGAACAAAAGCGATGATGAAACGCGGGCGAACGATGCGGTTAACCGCTACAAATTGCTGAAAAAAGATGCGCGTACCATCGCCGCCCAGCAGGTAGCAAGGCTGGAATCCGCCATGTGCCTGCGCCGCCGCTGGTCGCTGGAAAACTTCCAGCTCTTCCTGGTTGAGCATCCGCTGGTTCGTCACTTAACCCGCCGTCTGATTTGGGGCGTTTATAGCGCCGAAAACCAGCTACTGGCTTGCTTTCGCGTAGCAGAAGATAACAGCTACAGCACCGCTGACGATGATCTTTTCACCCTGCCGGAAGGCGATATCTCTATCGGCACTCCTCACGTTCTGGAAATATCACCAACGGATGCTGCCGCCTTTGGTCAGCTTTTTGCCGACTACGAACTGCTACCACCGTTCCGCCAGCTCGACCGTAACAGCTACGCCCTGACAGAAGCCGAGCGCAATGCCAGTGAACTGACCCGCTGGGCAGGCAGAAAATGCCCGAGCGGTCGGGTCATGGGACTGGCGAATAAAGGTTGGGTGCGTGGTGAACCGCAGGATGGTGGCTGGATCGGCTGGATGATCAAACCTCTGGGCCGCTGGTCGTTAATCATGGAAATCGATGAAGGCTTTGCAGTTGGTATGTCGCCAGCCGAACTTAGCGCCGAGCAACTCTTAAGCAAGCTGTGGCTATGGGAAGGCAAAGCAGAAAGCTATGGCTGGGGGAGTAATTCAACACAGGAAGCGCAGTTCTCCGTACTCGATGCCATCACCGCCAGCGAGCTGATTAACGATATTGAAGCCCTGTTTGAATAAGGAAAGAGCATGGACAAGGAATTACCGTGGCTGGCGGATAACGCCCAACTGGAACTGAAATATAAAAAAGGCAAAACACCACTCAGCCATCGCAATTGGCCGGGCGAACCAGTGCCTGTTATCACTGAAAGCATCATTCAGACACTGGGTGATGAATTGCTACAAAAAGCTGAGAAGAAAAAAAACATTGTCTGGCGTTATGAGAATTTTTCACTGGAGTGGCAGTCCGCCATTACGCAGGCCATCAACTTGATCGGCGAACACAAACCCTCAATCCCGGCCCAGACAATGGCGGCGCTAGTCTGTATCGCGCAAAATGACAGCCAACAGTTGCTCGACGAAATCGTCCAACAAGAGGGGCTGGAATATGCGACTGAGGTGGTGATTGCACGCCAGTTTATTACACGATGTTATGAGAGTGATCCTCTGGTAGTCACATTGCAGTATCAGAACGAGGACTATGGCTATGGTTATCGCTCAGAAACCTATAACGAATTCGATCTCCGACTGCGTAAGCATCTCTCTCTGGCAGAGGAAAGCTGCTGGCAGCGTTGCGCCGACAAACTCATTGCCACACTGCCAGGAATAACCAAAGTTCGCCGCCCTTTTATTGCGCTGATCCTCCCCGAAAAACCAGAAATCGCCAATGAGTTGGTAAGCCTTGAATGCCCGCGGACTCATTTTCATTCTAAGGAGTGGTTAAAAGTTGTTGCTAATGACCCCACAGCGGTGAGAAAACTCGAACGCTACTGGAGCCAGGATATATTTAGCGATCGAGAAGCCAGCTACATGTCGCATGAAAACCACTTCGGCTACGCGGCCTGCGCCGCCCTTTTGCGCGAACAAGGACTGGCAGCCGTTCCGCGCCTCGCGATATATGCCCATAAAGAAGATTGCGGCAGTCTGCTGGTACAAATTAACCATCCGCAAGTCATCCGCACCTTGCTGTTAGTTGCTGATAAAAACAAACCCAGCCTGCAACGTGTGGCTAAATACAGTAAAAACTTCCCCCATGCGACACTCGCCGCACTGGCAGAACTGCTGGCGTTAAAAGAACCACCAGCCCGCCCAGGTTATCCAATCATCGAAGACAAAAAGCTGCCTGCACAGCAAAAAGCACGCGATGAATACTGGCGTACGCTGTTACAAACGCTGATAGCATCGCAGCCACAACTAGCAGAAAGGGTGATGCCGTGGTTAAGTACTCAAGCCAGGGCAGTGCTGAATAGTTATTTATCGGCACCGCCAAAACCGGTTATTGATAGCACCGATAACAGCAGTCTGCCTGAAATGCTCGTTTCACCACCGTGGCGTAGTAAGAAAAAAATGACAGCTCCACGTCTTGATTTGGCACCGCTCGAATTAACTCCGCAAATTTACTGGCAACCAGGCGAACAAGAGAGGCTTGCCGCCACTGAGTCTGCCCGTTATTTCAGCACGGAATCTCTTGCGGAACGCATGGAACAAAAAAGTGGACGAGTTGTATTACAGGAACTGGGTTTTGGGGATGATGTATGGCTGTTTCTGAATTATATACTCCCCGGAAAACTGGATGCTGCACGCAATTCACTCATTGTTCAGTGGCATTACTACCAGGGGCGGGTTGAAGAGATCCTGAATGGCTGGAACTCCCCGCAAGCACAATTAGCAGAACAGGCGCTCCGCAGCGGTCACATAGAAGCGTTAATTAACATATGGGAAAATGACAACTTCTCACGTTATCGTCCGGAAAAGAGTGTCTGGAACCTGTATTTATTGGCACAGTTGCCGCGTGAGATGGCTTTGACCTTCTGGCTGCGTATCATTGAGAAAAAGCATCTGTTCGCGGGTGAGGACTATTTTCTCAGTATCCTCGGATTGGATGCGCTACCAGGTCTGCTGTTGGCTTTTTCACATCGTCCAAAAGAAACATTTCCGTTAATTTTAAATTTTGGCGCAACAGAACTGGCGCTGCCTGTTGCCCGCGTCTGGCGACGTTTCGCGGCGCAGCGTGATCTGGCTCGCCAGTGGATTTTACAATGGCCGGAACATACGGCTAGTGCACTTATCCCTCTTGTCTTTACCAAACCCAGCGATAATAGCGAAGCCGCATTACTTGCCCTGCGTTTACTGTACGAACAGGGACATGGCGAATTGCTACAAACCGTGGCAAACCGCTGGCAGCGTACAGATGTATGGTCTGCCCTGGAGCAGTTGCTTAAACAGGGTCCAATGGACATTTACCCGGCACGCATTCCAAAAGCCCCTGATTTCTGGCATCCGGCAATGTGGTCCAGGCCTCGACTTATCACTAATAATCAGCCTGTTACCGGTGACGCTCTGGAAATTATCGGCGAAATGCTGCGCTTTACCCAGGGGGGACGTTTTTATAGCGGGCTGGAACAACTGAAAACGTTCTGCCAGCCACAAACGCTGGCAGCTTTTGCCTGGGATCTCTTCACTGCGTGGCAACAAGCTGGTGCCCCCGCAAAAGACAACTGGGCATTTCTGGCGTTAAGTCTCTTTGGTGACGAAAGCACGGCACGGGATCTGACGACACAGATCCTCGCCTGGCCACAAGAAGGCAAATCTGCCCGTGCTGTCAGCGGCCTGAACATCCTTACCCTGATGAATAATGATATGGCGCTGATACAGCTGCATCATATATCGCAACGGGCTAAATCCCGCCCCTTACGTGATAACGCGGCGGAATTTCTTCAGGTGGTCGCAGAAAATCGCGGGCTAAGCCAGGAAGAGCTAGCGGACAGATTAGTCCCAACCCTGGGCCTTGATGATCCGCAGGCGTTGAGTTTTGATTTTGGTCCCCGGCAGTTTACCGTTCGCTTCGATGAAAACCTCAACCCGGTTATCTTTGATCAGCAAAACGTTCGCCAGAAAAGCGTTCCCCGGTTGCGCGCCGATGACGATCAACTGAAAGCGCCCGAGGCACTGGCCCGACTAAAAGGGCTAAAAAAAGATGCTACTCAGGTGAGCAAAAACCTGCTCCCGCGTCTTGAAGCTGCCCTACGTACCACCCGACGCTGGTCGCTGGCAGATTTTCATACTCTGTTTGTTAATCATCCCTTTACCCGCCTGGTTACCCAGCGATTAATATGGGGCGTGTATCCGGCAAATGAACCGCGTCGTTTACTCAACGCCTTTCGTGTGGCCGCAGAGGGGGAGTTCTGCAATGCGCAGGATGAGCCAATTGACCTGCCTGCGGATGCTCTGATTGGCATTGCCCACCCGTTAGAAATGACAGCAGAAATGCGCAGTGAATTTGCCCAGCTTTTTGCCGATTACGAAATTATACCGCCACTTCGCCAGTTGACACGGCGCACGGTGCTGCTCACGCCTGACGAGTCAGCCAGTAATAGTTTGAATCGCTGGGAAGGTAAATCTGCTACCGTTGGGCAACTTATGGGAATGCGATACAAAGGCTGGGAGTCAGGCTATGAGGACGCATTTGTCTATGACCTGGGTGAGTACCGGCTGGTCCTTAAGTTTTCACCCGGTTTTAACCACTACAATGTTGATAGCAAAGCGCTAATGAGCTTCCGTTCTCTTCGAGTGTACAGTGACAATAAATCCGTCACTTTTGCCGAACTTGATGTGTTTGATTTGAGTGAGGCGTTAAGCGCACCTGACGTCATTTTCCATTAAAACACAGCGGGCAGTGATGCAACTGCCCGTTATCAACACGACTTACCAGCGGGGAAAGCGATGATCGTGCAAAAAGAGCTGGTTGCTATTTACGATTATGAGGTCCCTGTACCTGAAGATCCGTTTTCCTTCAGACTTGAGATCCATAAATGCTCTGAATTATTTACAGGTTCCGTCTATCGACTGGAGCGATTCCGGCTACGTCCAACATTTCATCAACGTGATCGAGAAGATGCTGACCCGCTAATAAATGATGCGTTGATTTATATAAGAGATGAGTGTATTGATGAGCGGAAATTACGAGGTAAATCACCTGAAACTGTAATAGCAATTTTTAATCGTGAACTACAGAATATATTCAACCAACTAATAGAATATTAGTTTATTAAAGGGGGAAGCGGTTTTCCCCTTTAGTTGCGTTTCAATTTGCCCATTACTTCAACAAATCAATCAACCGTAACAGAGACACTAATAGCTCCAGTACGGCAATGAGCACGGTTAACTTTTGTGTCAGCGTGTCCATCCGCTCTCCTTATTAAGGAGCGCAACACCAGCACCTGACCCTTACACTGCCTGTCGATACTGGTTTACGTTTGTTGAGTCGCCATGTTGCACTCCGGATCAGAGCACTACCTGCGGCACCACCCGTCCGGTAGCCAGGACTTGAAATGGGTTCGATCCGGCGCAACTTCCCAACAGTCAGGATTATAAATCTCATTATCTTAATTGCAACACTGTCCAGAGGTGGTTATAATTCGTTCGTTGAGATGCCATGTTGCACTATCAGTAACTTAACATCAAAGTAGTAAATAAAAGAACCTGCCTCACCAGCAGGTTTTTTTATTTTCTGCGATCTACTTTCCAGATATTTTTTGCCAATAGCCCACCATAAATATTCACATCC
>NZ_SJWV01000122.1:0-12513 GCF_004352695.1 Escherichia sp. KCJ4928 | reverse complement strand
CTAAATTCGTATTAATGAGATACTAAAAATGGGACACAAGCCCTTATACCGGCAGATTGCCGATCGCATTCGTGAACAAATTGCGCGTGGCGAGCTTAAACCTGGCGATGCGTTACCTACCGAATCGGCATTACAAACAGAGTTTGGCGTCAGCCGGGTTACGGTGCGTCAGGCTTTGCGCCAGTTAGTCGAGCAACAGATCCTCGAAAGCATTCAGGGCAGCGGGACTTACGTCAAAGAAGAGCGGGTCAATTACGATATTTTTCAGTTAACCAGTTTTGATGAAAAACTGTCGGACCGTCACGTCGATACACACAGTGAAGTCCTGATATTTGAAGTGATTCCGGCTGACGATTTTCTTCAGCAACAGCTACAAATCACCGCGCAGGATCGTGTGTGGCATGTGAAGCGCGTGCGCTATCGCAAGCAAAAGCCAATGGCGCTGGAAGAAACCTGGATGCCGCTTGCGTTGTTCCCGGATCTCACCTGGCAGGTCATGGAAAATTCAAAATATCACTTTATTGAAGAAGTGAAGAAAATGGTTATCGATCGTAGCGAACAGGAAATCATTCCTCTGATGCCAACCGAAGAGATGAGCCGTCTGCTTAATATCAGCCAGACAAAGCCGATTCTTGAAAAAGTATCGCGTGGATATTTAGTTGATGGTCGGGTGTTTGAATATAGCCGCAACGCTTTTAATACCGATGACTATAAATTTACCCTGATAGCGCAACGAAAATCATCGCGATAAGCACAAAAAAGGCCATCATACGATGGCCAACCATGTCGAAACCGACAGCCCTTCGCCATTCCTGTAGAGGGAAGCGGCGAGGGCTATTTCTTATTACAGATATTTATTTCAGAACAGTTTTCAGTGCTTCACCGATATCCGCCAGGCTGCGAACGGTTTTCACGCCTGCGGCTTCCAGAGCAGCGAATTTCTCATCCGCAGTCCCTTTCCCACCGGCAATGATGGCACCCGCGTGGCCCATACGTTTGCCTTTCGGCGCAGTCACACCAGCGATGTAACCCACAACTGGCTTGGTAACATGCTCTTTGATGTACGCTGCCGCTTCTTCTTCAGCGCTACCGCCGATCTCACCGATCATTACGATCGCTTCGGTCTGCGGATCTTTTTCGAACATTTCGAGAATGTCGATAAAGTTAGAGCCAGGGATCGGGTCACCGCCGATACCAACACAGGTCGACTGACCGAAACCGTAATCCGTGGTCTGTTTAACCGCTTCATAGGTCAGTGTACCGGAACGGGAAACGATACCCACTTTACCCGGTTTGTGAATGTGACCCGGCTGGATACCGATTTTGCATTCACCCGGAGTGATAACGCCCGGGCAGTTCGGGCCGATCATACGAACGCCGGCTTCGTCCAGTTTCACTTTCACAGTCAGCATATCCAGCGTCGGGATGCCTTCAGTGATGGTGATAATCAGTTTGATGCCTGCATCAATAGCTTCCAGAATGGAGTCTTTGCAGAACGGTGCTGGTACGTAGATAACAGAAGCGGTAGCGCCAGTAGCAGCAACAGCTTCACGCACGGTGTTGAACACCGGCAGGCCGAGGTGGGTAGTACCGCCTTTACCTGGGGTTACGCCGCCAACCATTTTAGTGCCGTATGCAATGGCCTGTTCTGAGTGGAAAGTCCCCTGGCTACCAGTAAAGCCCTGGCAGATAACCTTGGTGTTTTTATCAATTAAAATGGACATTATTTCCCCTCCACTGCGGCAACAACCTGCTGAGCTGCATCCGTCAGACCTTTTGCTGCAATAATATTCAGGCCGCTGTCAGCCAGTTTCTTCGCGCCGAGTTCGGCGTTGTTACCTTCCAGACGTACCACGACCGGTACGTTAACACCCACTTCTGCTACCGCGCCGATGATACCGTCAGCGATCAGGTCGCAACGAACGATACCGCCGAAGATGTTAACCAGAACGGCTTTCACTTTGTCGTCAGAGAGGATGATTTTGAACGCTTCGGTTACACGTTCTTTGGTTGCGCCGCCGCCAACGTCAAGGAAGTTAGCCGGTTCGCCGCCGTGCAGTTTAACGATGTCCATCGTACCCATCGCCAGACCTGCGCCGTTAACCATACAACCGATGTTACCGTCCAGCGCAACGTAGTTCAGTTCCCACTGTGCAGCCTGTGCTTCACGCGGATCTTCCTGCGACTGGTCACGCATTTCGCGCAGATCAGGCTGGCGGAACAGTGCGTTGCCGTCAGCGCCCAGTTTGCCGTCGAGGCAAATCAGATCGCCCTGTTTGGTGATGACCAGCGGGTTGATTTCGATCAACGCCAGGTCGCGCTCCAGGAAAATGGTCGCCAGGCCCATGAAAATTTTGGTGAACTGCTGAACCAGTTTACCTTCCAGACCCAGTTTGAACGCCAGCTCGCGTCCCTGATACGGCATCGGGCCTGTCAGCGGATCAAGCGCAACTTTATGGATCAGGTGCGGAGTTTCTTCCGCCACTTTTTCGATTTCCACGCCGCCTTCGGTGGAGGCCATAAAGACCACGCGACGGGAACTACGGTCTACAACGGCACCGAGATACAGCTCTTTAGCGATATCGGTCGCTGCTTCAACCAGAATCTGGTTAACCGGTTGGCCATTGGCATCTGTTTGATACGTTACCAGACGCTTGCCGAGCCAGTTTTCTGCAAAAGCACGGATGTCTTCTTTGCTGTTTACAACTTTCACACCGCCCGCTTTACCGCGGCCACCAGCGTGAACCTGACATTTCACTACCCACGGGCCGGCACCGATTTTTGAAGCGGCTTCTTCTGCTTCGCGCGGAGTAGTACAGGCATAACCCACCGGTGCTGGTAAGCCATAGCGGGCAAAAAGTTGTTTTGCCTGATATTCATGTAAGTTCATGTGTTCTGTCCATCCTTCAGTAATCGTTATCTTTTAAACCGTAGACCGACACCCTATCCACGTCGGTCTACAGTGCAGGTGAAGCTTAAACTACTACACGTCCAGCAGCAGACGCGTCGGATCTTCCAGCAACTCTTTGATCGTTACCAGGAAGCCCACGGATTCGCGACCATCGATCAGACGGTGATCGTAGGACAGCGCCAGGTACATCATCGGCAGGATCTCAACCTGACCATTCACCGCCATCGGACGATCTTTGATAGCGTGCATACCCAGAATTGCGCTCTGCGGCGGGTTGATGATCGGCGTAGACATCAGGGAACCGAACACACCACCGTTGGTGATGGTGAAGTTACCACCGGTCAGATCTTCAACGGTCAGCTTGCCGTCACGGCCTTTGACTGCCAGCTCTTTGATTTTCTTCTCGATGTCTGCCATGCCGAGGGTATCGACATCACGCAGTACCGGTGTCACCAGGCCGCGCGGCGTAGAAACCGCCATGCTGACGTCGAAATAGTTGTGGTAAACCACGTCATCGCCGTCGATAGACGCGTTCACTTCCGGGTAACGTTTCAGGGCTTCAACCACCGCTTTCACGTAGAAGGACATAAAGCCCAGACGGATGCCGTGGCGTTTTTCAAACGCTTCACCGTACTGCTTACGCAGATCCATAATCGGCTTCATGTTGACTTCGTTGAACGTGGTCAGCATGGCGGTGGAGTTTTTCGCTTCCAGCAGACGCTCTGCCACACGCTTACGCAGGCGAGTCATCGGGACACGTTTTTCACTACGTGCAGCCAGAGCCGGTTGCGCCGCCGGAGCAGCCGCTGCCGGAGCAGCCGCTGCCGGAGCAGACTCTTTCGCCGGGGCTTTCGCCAGATGTTTTTCCACATCTTCACGAGTCAGACGACCACCCACACCGGTGCCTTTAATGGCGCTAGCGTCGAGATTGTGTTCAGCCAGCAGGCGACGGATCGCCGGGCTTAACGCATCGTTGTTTTGCTCTTCCAGAGATGCCTGCTGGCGTTGCGCCGGAGTGGATGCTTTCTCTTCAGATTTGGCGCTGGTTTCTTTACCGGCGCTGTTGCCTTCACGCAGGCGACCAAGGATCTGACGAGACGTTACCGTTGTACCTTCATCTTCCAGAACCGCATCCAGAATGCCGTCTGCTGATGCCGGTACTTCCAGTACCACTTTGTCAGTTTCGATTTCTACCAGCACTTCATCACGTACGACTGCGTCGCCGGGTTTTTTATGCCAGGTTGCGACGGTGGCATCGGCTACGGATTCAGGCAGGTCAGGGACCAGAATATCTACGCTACTCATTGTGTATCCTTTATTTATTCGACGTTCAGCGCGTCATTAACCAGATCTTGTTGCTGTTTCTGGTGAACGGACATATACCCTACCGCCGGAGAGGCGGAGGCCGGGCGGCCTGCATAACGCAGAGAAGCCCCAAACGGAATCACTTCACGGAAATGATGCTGGCTGCAGTACCATGCGCCCTGGTTGAGCGGCTCTTCCTGGCACCAGACAAAATCCTTGACGTGAGCAAACTGCTGCAACACTTCCTGCATCGCTTTATGCGGGAACGGGTAGAGTTGCTCGATACGCACAATGGCGACATCGTGTTGATTGTTCTTACGACGCTGTTCCAGCAGGTCGTAATAAACCTTACCAGAACACATCACTACGCGCTTCACGCCCTTCGGATCAAGCTCGTCGATTTCACCGATGGCTGGCAGGAAGGTGCCGTTCGCCAGTTCTTCGAGGCTGGAAACCGCCAGCGGATGACGCAGCAGGGATTTCGGCGACATCACGACCAGCGGACGACGCATCCCGCGCAGCGCCTGACGACGCAGCATGTGGTAAACCTGTGCCGGGGTAGACGGTACGCACACCTGCATGTTTTGCTCAGCACAAAGTTGCAGATAACGTTCCAGACGCGCGGAGGAGTGCTCCGGCCCCTGCCCTTCGTAACCGTGCGGCAGCAACATCACCAGACCACACATCCGGCCCCATTTCTGCTCGCCAGAGGAGATGAACTGGTCGATAACCACCTGCGCACCGTTGGCGAAGTCACCGAACTGCGCTTCCCAGATGGTCAGAGTGCGTGGTTCTGCGGTGGCATAACCGTATTCAAACGCCAGCACTGCTTCTTCAGACAGTACGGAGTCCCAGACGCGGAACGCGCCCTGCCCGTTATGGATGTGTTGCAACGGCGTGTAAGTGGAACCGTTAGACTGGTTGTGGATCACCGCGTGGCGGTGGAAGAAGGTACCGCGACCGGAGTCTTCACCCGACAGGCGAACCGGAATGCCTTCGTCAACCAGCGTGGCGTAAGCGAGGTTTTCCGCGCCGCCCCAGTCGAACAGTTTCTCACCGCCAGCCATCGCCTGGCGATCGCCATAAATCTTGGCAACGCGAGACTGCATTTCAACCGCTTCCGGCACCGTGCTGATGCGTTTAGCCAGTTCCTGCAGGCGCTTCATCTCAACTTTGTTCGGGTACTCTTCGTCCCATTCGTGGTTGAGGTACGGCGACCAGGTGAAAGAGTGCATGTTCATCGGACGCCACTCTGCTACCACGCAATCGCCAGCATCCAGCGCATCGCGGTACAGGTTAACCATCTCGGTGGCATCTTCCAGCGTCGCCACTTTTTCCTGCTCCAGCTTGTCAGCGTAGATTTTGCGCGGTGTCGGATGTTTTTTGATTTTCTGATACATCAGCGGCTGGGTTGCGCTCGGCTCGTCGGCTTCGTTGTGGCCGTGACGGCGGTAGCATACCAGGTCGATGAAGACATCACGTTTAAAGGTGTTACGGAAATCGAGCGCCAGACGGGTCACAAAGGCAACGGCTTCCGGATCGTCCGCGTTAACGTGGAAAATCGGTGCCTGAACCATCTTGCCGATATCAGTACAGTACGGCGTAGAACGGGCATCCAGCGGATTAGAGGTGGTGAAACCAACCTGGTTGTTGATAACGATACGTACCGTACCGCCAACTTCATAACCACGCGCTTTCGACATGTTCAGAGTTTCCTGAACCACGCCCTGCCCGGTCACTGCGGCGTCACCGTGGATGGTGATTGGCAGCACTTTGTTGCTGCTCGGCTCATCAAGTCTGTCCAGACGGGCACGAACAGAACCGATAACGACCGGGCTTACAATCTCAAGGTGAGACGGGTTAAACGCCAGCGCCAGGTGCACCAGGCCGCCATCGGTCTGGAAGTCAGACGAGAAGCCCATGTGGTATTTCACGTCACCCGTGCCGAGGTGTTCTTTATGTTTACCGGCAAACTCGTCGAACAAGTCTTGCGGTTTTTTACCCAGCACGTTCACCAGCACGTTCAGACGACCACGGTGCGCCATCCCAAGAACCACTTCGCGGGTGCCGCTGTTGCCAGCGTGGCGGATCATCTCTTTAAGCATCGGGATTAACGCGTCACCGCCTTCCAGCGAGAAGCGTTTTGCGCCAGGGAATTTTGCGCCGAGGTAACGTTCAAGGCCTTCAGCGGCGGTCAGTTCGCTTAAGAAGCGTTTTTTCTCTTCGCTATTGAAAGTCGCGCGACCAGACTCGATACGCTGTTGGATCCAGCGTTTTTCTTCGGTGCTGGTAATGTGCATATACTCGGCACCAATCGGGCCACAGTAGGTTTGCTTGAGGGCTTCCAGCAGCTCGCCGAGTTTCATGGTTTCTTTGCCGCTGGCAAATGAACCGACGTTGAAGGTTTCCTGGAAGTCTGCTTCGGTCAGATCGTGGAAAGACGGATCCAGATCGGCCACTTTATCTTGCTGCCACAGTCCCAGCGGATCGAGATTCGCATGCTGGTGACCACGGAAGCGGTATGCGTTAATGAGCTGCAGGACTTTAACCTGCTTCACATTGGTGTCAGGGTCGGAGATCGTTGAAGAGTAACGTGAAGCGTCTTTCGCCAGGCGGCGGAAATATTCACGCGTTTGAGAGTGGAATTGATCCGGTTTGACTCCCGTACCAGGTAACTGCTGGAACGTCGAACGCCAGTTAGCGTCAACCGAGTCAGGATCGGTTAAGAAGTCTTCATAGAGCTGTTCTATCCAGCTCTGGTTTGCGCCAGAGAGGTAAGAAGAGTCCAACCAGGCTTTCAAAGCGCTGTTCTGCATCGTGATCCCTTAAGCATCTTTTTTATGCTTACTTCGCCGTGGATACTACCACGCACAGTGATGTGCGTGCCGGGGTTCACTTGCGAGCTCTTGTCTATGTAGTGGCTCGCGAAGGAACCTTTAAAAACTGTCTTAGTGTCAGGGGCAGTTTTTAAAGATTTCCTGCATTTCTTTGTTACGCCTGATGCGCTGCGCTTATCAGGCCTACGGGTAATGACTTGTAGGCCGGATAAGGCGTTCACGCCGCATCCGGCACTGGTTGCCTGATGCGACGCTTGCGCGTCTTATCAGGCCTACGGTTTACGCATTACGTTGCAACAACATCGACTTAATATGGCCGATGGCGCGCGTCGGGTTCAGCCCCTTCGGACATACACTGACGCAGTTCATGATGCTGTGACAGCGGAATACACTGAATGCATCGCTCAAACCGTCGAGGCGGCTGTCAGTCTCGGTATCACGGCTATCGATCAGGAAACGATATGCCGCTAACAAGCCTGCCGGGCCGATAAACTTATCGGGATTCCACCAGAAAGACGGACAAGAGGTTGAACAACATGCGCAGAGAATACATTCATACAGCCCGTCGAGTTTTTCGCGCTGCTCTGGCATCTGTAAATGCTCGCGAGCTGGCGGATTTTGTCCATTATTCAACAGGTAAGGCTTAATTTTCTCATATTGCGCATAGAATTGTCCCATGTCTACCACCAAATCGCGGATCACCGGTAAACCTGGCAGCGGGCGAATCACAATCTTCTTGCCCGGCTGGTTGAGTGCCGAAATCGGGGTAATACAGGCCAGACCATTCTTGCCGTTCATGTTCAGACCGTCGGAACCGCACACACCTTCACGGCAGGAGCGGCGGAACGACAGGCTGGGATCTTTCTCTTTCAGCTGGATAAGCGCATCCAGCAACATCATGTCGCGACCTTCTTCCGCTTCCAGGGTGTAATCCTGCATACGCGGAGCATCATCAACATCCGGGTTATAGCGATAAATTGAAAACTCGAGTCTCATTTTCCTGTCTCCGCATTAGTAAGTACGAATCTTCGGCGGGAATGCCGGGCGCAGTTTCGGTTCCATGTTGACGCTTCGGCGCGTCATGGATTCCGACTCTGGCAGATACAGGGAGTGGCACAGCCAGTTTTCATCATCACGATCCGGGAAGTCGAAGCGGCTATGCGCGCCACGGCTTTCGGTACGGAAGTTGGCAGAAACAGCCGTTGCATACGCCGTTTCCATCAGGTTATCCAGTTCCAGGCACTCAACGCGCTGGGTGTTGAACTCGCTGGAAGTGTCATCCAGACGGGCATTTTTCAGACGCTCGCGGATAACTTTCAACTGCTCAAGCCCTTTCGCCATCGCATCACCTTCACGGAAGACCGAGAAGTTATGCTGCATACATTCTTGCAGCGCTTTACGAATCGCCACCGGATCTTCACCGTTACGATTATTGTTCCAGCGGTTCAGACGATCCAGAGATGCTTCAACATCAGACTCGCTGGCATCGCGCAATGCGCCCTGCTCGGCGATAGACTCTTGCAGATGCAGACCCGCTGCGCGACCAAAGACCACCAGGTCCAGCAGCGAGTTGCCGCCCAGACGGTTAGCGCCGTGTACCGATACACAAGCGATTTCACCAACGGCAAACAGCCCCGGAACAACCACATCTTCGCCTTTCTCGTTCACCGTCAGCGCCTGACCGGTCACTTTGGTCGGAATACCACCCATCATGTAGTGACAGGTTGGGATAACCGGAATCGGCTCTTTCACCGGATCAACGTGAGCGAAGGTACGGGAGAGTTCCAGAATACCCGGCAGACGGGATTCGAGAACTTCTTTACCCAGGTGGTCGAGTTTCAGTTTCGCATGTGGCCCCCACGGACCATCACAGCCGCGACCTTCACGGATTTCAATCATGATGGAACGCGCCACCACGTCACGGCCCGCCAGGTCTTTGGCGTTCGGCGCATAACGCTCCATAAAGCGTTCGCCATGTTTGTTCAGCAGATAACCGCCTTCACCACGGCAACCTTCGGTGACCAGTACGCCCGCACCGGCAATACCGGTCGGGTGGAACTGCCACATTTCCATATCCTGCACCGGTACGCCTGCGCGGATAGCCATGCCGACGCCGTCGCCAGTGTTAATGTGGGCGTTAGTGGTGGACTGATAAATACGCCCTGCCCCGCCAGTCGCCAGCACGGTAGCGCGGGCTTTGAAATAAACCACTTCACCGGTTTCGATGCACAGTGCGGTACAACCCACCACCGCGCCATCCTGGTTTTTCACCAGATCCAGCGCATACCACTCGGAGAAAATGGTGGTGTGGTTTTTCAGGTTCTGCTGATAAAGCGTGTGCAACAGTGCGTGACCGGTACGGTCAGCCGCCGCCGCAGTGCGTGCCGCCTGCTCGCCGCCGAAGTTTTTCGACTGACCGCCAAACGGACGTTGATAGATACGACCATCATCAAGACGCGAGAACGGCAGGCCCATGTGTTCGAGTTCCAGAATCGCTTCCGGCCCGGTTTTACACATATATTCAATCGCGTCCTGGTCACCGATATAGTCCGACCCTTTTACGGTGTCGTACATATGCCATTCCCAGTTATCTTCATGGGTATTACCCAGCGCAACGGTAATGCCGCCTTGCGCAGAAACGGTATGGGAACGGGTCGGGAAGACTTTAGAGAGCAGCGCACAGGTCTGGCCGCTCTGGGAAATTTGCAGCGCCGCGCGCATACCTGCGCCACCGGCACCAATCACAACTGCATCAAATTCTCTGACTGGCAATTTCATCACACACCCCACACCACAACGAATCCATAAATCACGTAAACCACCAGTGCAACGACAATCACCAGTTGCAGCATCAGGCGCAATGCCAGCGGTTTAACGTAGTCGGTCAACACCTGCCACATGCCGATCCAGGCATGAATCAAGATAGAAAACAGCGCCAGCAGGGTGAACACTTTGGTGAACGCAGAGGCGAAGAAACCGATCCAGACTTCATATGTCAGTTCGCCACTGGTGGCGAAAAAACCGACCATATAAATGATGTAGAGCGTCAGGACGATAGCGGTAGCGCGAACGAGGATGAAATCATGTACGCCATTGCGTCCTAATGCGGAGGCGTTGCTTACCATACGAGGACTCCTGCGAGAAGTGAAAGCACGACAGTAATAACAAAGGAGATTTTGGCGGAGCGTTTACCCGCTTCGAATGTTTCTTCCAGATAGCCAAAATCCATCATCATGTGGCGAATACCTACGACGACGTGATACGCCAGAGCGGTAAGGATGCCCCACATGATAAATTTGACGAAGAAGCTGCCCATAATCGCGGAAGCTTGCTCGAAACCTTCAGGGGAAGAGAGGCTGGTACCCAGAAGCCACAGCAGGATGCCCACTGCAACAAAGGTGATCACACCGGAAACGCGATGGAGAATGGACGCTATCGCCGTGATGGGGAACCGGATGGTCTGTAGGTCCAGATTAACAGGTCTTTGTTTTTTCACATTTCTTATCATGAATAACGCCCACATGCTGTTCTTATTATTCCCTGGGGACTACGGGCACAGAGGTTAACTTTCTGTTACCTGGAGACGTCGGGATTTCCTTCCTCCGGTCTGCTTGCGGGTCAGACAGCGTCCTTTCTATAACTGCGCGTCATGCAAAACACTGCTTCCAGATGCGAAAACGACACGTTACAACGCTGGGTGGCTCGGGATTGCAGGGTGTTCCGGAGACCTGGCGGCAGTATAGGCTGTTCACAAAATCATTACAATTAACCTACATATAGTTTGTCGGGTTTTATCCTGAACAGTGATCCAGGTCACGATAACAACATTTATTTAATTTTTAATCATCTAATTTGACAATCATTCAACAAAGTTGTTACAAACATTACCAGGAAAAGCATATAATGCGTAAAAGTTATGAAGTCGGTATTTCACCTAAGATTAACTTATGTAACAGTGTGGAAGTATTGACCAATTCATTCGGGACAGTTATTAGTGGTAGACAAGTTTAATAATTCGGATTGCTAAGTACTTGATTCGCCATTTATTCGTCATCAATGGATCCTTTACCTGCAAGCGCCCAGAGCTCTGTACCCAGGTTTTCCCCTCTTTCACAGAGCGGCGAGCCAAATAACAAACGGGTAAAGCCAGGTTGATGTGCGAAGGCAAATTTAAGTTCCGGCAGTCTTACGTAATAAGGCGCTAAGGAGACCTTAAATGGCTGATACAAAAGCAAAACTCACCCTCAACGGGGACACAGCTGTTGAACTGGATGTGCTGAAAGGCACGCTGGGTCAAGATGTTATTGATATCCGTACTCTCGGTTCAAAAGGTGTGTTCACCTTTGACCCAGGCTTCACTTCAACCGCATCCTGCGAATCTAAAATTACTTTTATTGATGGTGATGAAGGTATTTTGCTGCACCGCGGTTTCCCGATCGATCAGCTGGCGACCGATTCTAACTACCTGGAAGTTTGTTACATCCTGCTGAATGGTGAAAAACCGACTCAGGAACAGTATGACGAATTTAAAACTACGGTGACCCGTCATACCATGATCCACGAGCAGATTACCCGTCTGTTCCACGCTTTCCGTCGCGACTCACATCCAATGGCAGTCATGTGTGGTATTACCGGCGCGCTGGCGGCGTTCTATCACGACTCGCTGGATGTTAACAATCCTCGTCATCGTGAAATTGCCGCGTTCCGCCTGCTGTCGAAAATGCCGACCATGGCCGCGATGTGTTACAAGTATTCCATTGGTCAGCCATTTGTTTATCCGCGCAACGATCTCTCCTATGCCGGTAACTTCCTGAATATGATGTTCTCCACGCCGTGCGAACCGTATGAAGTTAATCCGATTCTGGAACGTGCTATGGACCGTATTCTGATCCTGCACGCTGACCATGAACAGAACGCCTCTACCTCCACCGTGCGTACCGCTGGCTCTTCGGGTGCGAACCCGTTTGCCTGTATCGCAGCAGGTATTGCTTCACTGTGGGGACCTGCGCACGGTGGTGCTAACGAAGCGGCGCTGAAAATGCTGGAAGAAATTAGCTCCGTTAAACACATTCCGGAATTTGTTCGTCGTGCGAAAGATAAAAATGATTCTTTCCGCCTGATGGGCTTCGGTCACCGCGTGTACAAAAATTACGACCCGCGCGCCACCGTAATGCGTGAAACCTGCCATGAAGTTCTGAAAGAGCTGGGCACCAAAGATGACCTGCTGGAAGTGGCTATGGAGCTGGAAAACATCGCGCTGAACGACCCGTACTTTATCGAGAAGAAACTGTACCCGAACGTCGATTTCTACTCTGGTATCATCCTGAAAGCGATGGGTATTCCGTCTTCCATGTTCACCGTCATTTTCGCAATGGCACGTACCGTTGGCTGGATCGCCCACTGGAGCGAAATGCACAGTGACGGTATGAAGATTGCCCGTCCGCGTCAGCTGTATACAGG
>NZ_SJWV01000121.1:0-12567 GCF_004352695.1 Escherichia sp. KCJ4928 | reverse complement strand
AATCAACTGTGACAGGATGAAAAATCGCCATCAAACATTTAGCCTAATTTTTACGCTAGTTATTAATGTAATCATTCTAATACTTAACCGCCATTAAACTCAGAACCTAAAACGATAGTGGCCGTCCTATAACAGCCACTAACATCTAACTTAATGTTTAACCATGACGTGGCGGACGACGGTGTAATCCTCCAGCCCATAAAGTGACATATCCTTGCCGTAACCAGAAAGTTTCTGCCCACCGTGCGGCATTTCACTTACCAGCATGAAATGGGTATTGACCCAGGTACAACCATATTGCAGCCGTGCGCTGACGCGATGCGCCCTGCCCACATCTTTCGTCCATACCGAAGATGCAAGTCCGTACTGGCTGTCATTCGCCCAGTTCACCACCTGTTCTTCGTTGTCGAAGGGCGTAACACTCACTACTGGACCAAATACCTCTTTTTGCACGATGGCATCGTCCTGTAATGCGCCAGCCAGCAGCGTCGGCGCATAGTAATAGCCATTACCCTTGCGCTTTTCACCGCCAGTGATCACTTTGATGTGCCCTGTCGCTTTCGCCTCTTCTACTGCCTTGCTGACGCGTTCGAGATGCGCCAGCGAGCTTAAAGGTCCAAGCTCCGTAGACTCGTCATCCGGCGCACCAGATTTTAACGTTGCCACCGCAGCACCCAGTTTTTCCACCAGCGTATCGTAAATGCCTTTTTGCGCGTAGATCCGACAAGCCGCAGTACAATCCTGTCCAGCATTGTAATAGCCAAATGTACGTACACCTTCGACCACTGCTTCAATATCCGCATCATCAAAAACAATCACTGGCGCTTTGCCACCAAGTTCCATATGAGTACGCTTAATGGACGACGCGGTATGGCTGATGATGTGCTCGCCGGTGGCGATAGAGCCCGTCAGCGACACCATCCGCACTTTGGGATGACCGGTCAGCGGATCACCCACCGTTTTGCCTCTGCCAAACAGTACGTTAATCACGCCTGCCGGGAAGATATCTTTCGCCAGCTCTGCCAACTTCAACGCGGTCAGCGGGGTAATTTCTGATGGTTTAAGCACTACGCAGTTCCCTGCCGCCAGCGCCGGAGCCAGTTTCCACGCTGCCATCATCAGCGGATAATTCCACGGTGCGATAGAAGCCACGACCCCCAACGGATCGCGACGGATCATCGAAGTATGACCTTCAAGATATTCACCTGCCGCCAGACCATTCAGACAGCGCGCCGCACCCGCGAAAAAGCGAAAAACATCGACAATCGCCGGGATTTCATCATTGAACGCACTATGCAGCGGTTTGCCACAATTACGGGACTCCAGTTCGGCAAAAACCTGACCATTTTCTTCGATAACATCAGCCAGTTTCAGCAGACATTCCGCACGCACTTTCGGCGTGGTTTGCCCCCATTCGGCAAATGCTGCATCTGCCGCGCGCACAGCAGCATCTACCTGCTCTGCGGATGCCTCGGCAATCTCCAGTAAAACGTCCCCCGTTGCCGGATTATAGACAGGCTGTTTTTCCCCTTCGCCGCTAACCAGTTCTCCGTTAATCAGTAACTTATGTTGCATAGCATATTCCTGTATCAGTGGTTATTGACCATTGTCGCCTTCGCGGGTTAGCCACCAGGCCCCCAGGATCGGCAAGGTTGTTACCAACATAACCAGCAGTGCCACCACGTTAGTTACCGGTACATCACGCGGTCGCCCAAGCTGATTGAGCAACCACAACGGTAACGTTCGTTCATGACCTGCCGTAAAAGTCGTAACGATGATTTCATCGAACGACAAGGCAAACGCCAGCATTCCTCCTGCCAGTAGCGCCGAACTGAGATTCGGCAACACTACGTAGCGGAAGGTTTGCCAGCCATTGGCCCCAAGATCCATTGACGCCTCAACCAGACTCCACGAGGTGCGGCGAAAACGGGCGATGACATTGTTAAACACCACCACTACGCAAAAAGTCGCATGACCGACCACGATGGTGAAAAATCCCGGCTCCAGATTGATGGTTTTAAAAGCGGTTAATAGCGCCAGACCAGTGACAATGCCCGGCAGCGCAATGGGCAGCAGCAGTAACAGCGAAATGGCGTTTTTGCCGAAAAAGTCTCGTCGCCACAGCGCGGCAGCTGCCAGCGTCCCTAACACCAGCGCAATTAATGTCGCCAGCGCCGCCACTTTAAGTGACAGTGTCACGGCATCAAGAATATCACTACGCTGTGCTGCCACGCTAAACCAGCGCAGCGTCAGGCCCTGCGGTGGAAAACTAAACGCCGCATCTTCAGTGTTAAACGCATAAGCGGCGATAATCAGGATGGGAAAATGTAGGAAAACCACGCCGCCCCAGGCCGCCAGTTTGAGGAAAAACGGTGCGCGTTCAGAGTGCATCGAACGCTCCCAGACGTTTCACGAACGCCAGGTACAGTGCGATGAGAACAATCGGCACCAGGGTGAATGCCGCCGCCATCGGCATATTGCCAATCGCCCCCTGCTGGGAATAAACCATATTGCCGATAAAATATCCTGGAGGACCAACCAGCTGCGGGACGATAAAATCGCCCAGTGTGAGTGAGAAGGTAAAGATAGAGCCAGCGGCAATACCCGGGATTGCCAGCGGCAGCACCACATAGCGAAAGGTTTGTCGTGGACGTGCGCCGAGATCAGCCGACGCCTGCAACAATGACGGCGGCAAACGCTCAAGCGCCGCCTGAACGGGCAGGATCATGAACGGCAACCAGATATAGAGAAACACCAGAAAGCGCCCCAGCCCGGAAGTTGACAGCGTATTTCCGCCCACCGCAGGTAATGTAAGGAACGCAGTCAGCAGTGGTTCCAGCCCAAGATGTTGTAAAAACCACTGAGCCACGCCATCTTTTGCCAGCAATAACGTCCAGGCATAGGCTTTAACAATGTAGCTCGCCCACATCGGCAACATTACCGCAATATAAAAAAAAGCTTTCATTTTCCCGCTGGTATAGCGCGCCATATACCACGCCATTGGAAAAGCCAGAATGGCGCTGGCGATAGTGACTGCCACAGCCATAGTCAGCGTGCGGAGAATGATGTCGTAATTCGCCGGATTAAACAGCGCACGGATATTCGCCAGCGTCAGTTCCGGCGTTACCGACATGGTGAAATCGTCAAAAGTATAAAATCCCTGCCATAACAGTGTCAGCAGCGAGCCGAAATAGACAATGCCAAACCACATTAGCGGGCCAAGCAGCAGTAAAAACAGCCCCAGCCCCGGATTACGCCAGAAGAAACCGGACACCTTACCCAGACCTGGACGTGAAGGTGATTGCAATACATTCATCGCCATTCACCTCTCCTCAACCAGCGGCACCATCACATCACGCGACCAGGAAACCATCACCTGTTGTCCGGGCGTGAGCGTGGCAGGCAGTTCTTCGCCTGTCATATTGGCCTGACTCACAAGCAGTTTTTCACCGCCGTTCAATTTCAGTTCAAAACGAGTTGCCGCGCCCTGATATTGCACCGCCTGGATCGTGCCATTGGCCTGCAGTTCACCAGGGGTGTTGAGGCGGATATGTTCCGGTCGCAGGGCGAAGCTTCCCGTCATGCCACAAAGTTTCTCTGCCATCAGTCCATCAAAAACGTTGGATGTCCCGACGAATCCGGCAACAAACGGCGTGCGCGGGCGCATATAGAGATCGCGCGGGGAATCGACCTGCTCAATGCGTCCATTATTGAAAACCGCCACACGATCGGACATCGATAACGCTTCGCCCTGATCGTGGGTAACGAAGATAAAAGTGATACCGAGAGACTGTTGCAGTTTTTTCAGTTCCAGCTGCATCTGCTCACGCAATTTGAGATCCAGTGCGCCGAGCGGTTCATCCAACAGCAATACGCGCGGTTCATTCACCAATGCTCTGGCGATAGCAACCCGCTGGCGCTGACCACCAGAAAGTTGTGACGGTTTACGTTGATGTACAAACCCCAACGCCACTTTCTCCAGCGCCTCTTGCGCCATTGCGTGCCGCTGCTTTTTATTCACGCCTTTGACCATCAGCCCATAGGCGACATTGTCAAGAATCGACATATGCGGAAATAGCGCGTAGTCCTGAAAGACAGTATTCACGTCCCGCTCCCACGGTGGCAGATTGCTGGCGGGTTTACCAAAGATAGAGATAGCCCCGCCGGAAAGCTGTTCGAAGCCAGCAATCAGGCGCAGGCAGGTGGTTTTGCCGGAGCCGGACGGCCCCAGCATAGAGAAGAACTCACCATCTTTTATCGCAATACTGACGCCATCTACTGCGCGCACGTCACCGTACAACCGCGAGACGTTGTCAAACTCCACTGCGTACGTCATAAAGCACCCCAGCGAAGTTAGCGACCGCCCATAATGGCAATGTAATCCTGCGTCCAGCGACTGTAGGGAACAAACTTGCCCCCTTCTGCTATAGGCGTTTTCCAGAAGGCGATTTTGTCGAAATAGTTAAAACCGTTGGTTTCACAACCTTTTTCGCCTAATAACGGACTGGCTTTACACCCTTCCGGCACTACCGGTAACGAGCCAAACCAGGCCGCCACATCGCCCTGCACTTTTGGCGTTAATGACCAGTTCATCCATTTGTAGGCGCAAACCGGATGTTTCGCTTCGCTATGCAGCATGGTGGTATCAGCCCAACCGGTAACACCCTCCTTCGGGAAAACGGTAGCAACAGGCTGGCCTTCGGCTTTCAGGGCGTTGGCCTGATAGGGCCAGGCACTGGAAGCAACCACACCCTCGTTTTTGAAATCGCTCATTTGCACGGTAGTGTCATGCCAGTAGCGATGGATCAAACTGTGTTGAGCGCGCAGCACTTTCAGCACCGCCTGGTACTGTTCTTCGGTGAGTTGATACGGATCGCTGATGCCCAACTGCGGCTGAGTGGCTTTAACGAACAACGCAGCGTCCGCAATGTAGATAGGGCCATCATAAGCCTGAACGCGGCCTTTATTGCTCTTGCCGTCCGGCAGATTTTGCTCAACAAAAACCACTTGCCAGCTATCCGGCGGCGTCGGGAAGGTTTTAGTGTTGTACATCAGCAGGTTCGGCCCCCATTGGTAAGGTGTGCCGTAAACTTTGCCGCCAACGTTAAACCAGTCGCCTTTAACCACGCGCGGATCGAGCGTTTTCCAGTTGGGAATCAAGGCGGTATTAATCGGCTGCACGCGTTTTCCCATAATCAAACGCAGCGAGGCATCGCCGGATGCCGTAACCAGATCGTAACCCCCTTTGGTCATCAGACTGACCATTTCATCGGAAGTCGCGGCGGTTTTCACATTCACCGCGCAGCCTGTCTCTTTTTCGAATTGCGTTACCCAGTCGTATTGTTTATCAGTTTGTCCGCGTTCGATGTATCCCGGCCAGGCGATAATATCCAGTCGCCCTTCCGGTTTATCTAAATTGGTAGGTGGTTCGGCGGCGTGAGCGGTCATTATTGTCATGCTGAGCGCACACAGGCTGCTGCGGGCAAATGTCTTGCTCATAAAGTCTTACTCCTGTCGTAATTAATTGTTCAGCCGCCGTGCCGTAAAAATATCTCCTTGTTTAACCATAGACGGCGGCTAGCAGGCACACCTTCGCCCCTGAGAAAATTTAATCAGGTTGTGAGCTACCGCGCATTATGCCGTTTGAGAAGCTATCTTCTGGAGTATAGACAAGGAGTTAGGAAATATGACTGCTATTCGAAATTCATATTACCCAACCTGAGAGAAATTGAATGGGGATCTATTTCAGGTATTCTTTAATAAGGTGACCTAATTGTTTTACCGCCTGTTCTTCACGTTCTCCCCACTGCCACGCGGTATTAAAACGAAAAAAACGTGACCAGTTTTCACCGGTAGAAAACATTTTACCCGGCGCAATACTGATATGATGCGTCAGTGCCGCCAGGCTTAATTCGCCGGCATCTAACGGCTCGGGGAGCTCCAGCCAGAGAAAATAACCGCTGTCACTATGATGAATTTTAACTTCCGCAGGCAGATAACGCAGCAGTGTCTGCCAGGCACGTTGTTTACGTTCCGCAAGCTGGCGACGCAGGCGACGAAGATGGGCGTCGTATCGGCGCGTGGAAAGGTAATCCACCAGCGCAAGTTGCATCGGTGAGCTGGTGGAAAGCGTACTCATCAACTGCAAGCGTTGAATTTTACGTGCATGTTTTCCGGCGGCGACCCAACCAATACGAAAACCAGGCACCAGACATTTCGAAAACGAAGAGCAATGCAAAACGCCATCGTGGCGATCCCACGCTTTCGCAGGCAGCGGTTTTTCCCGTCCAAAATAAAGTTCGCTGTAAACGTCATCTTCAATCAGCGTTACGTTGTACTGATTGAGTAACGCCACCAGTTGTGCTTTTTTTTGCGGCGTTAAGGTAAATCCGAGTGGGTTCTGGCTATTAGTCATCAGCCAGCACGCTTTCACCGGATAATCCTGCAACGCCAGTTCCAGCGCCTGAAGATCGATCCCTTCTTTAACATCCGTCGCCACCGATAACGCCTTCAGCCGTAGCCGCTCCAGCGCCTGCAACGCGCCATAGAAACAAGGATTCTCTACTATCACCCAATCGCCCGGTTCAGTTACCGCTTGCAAACTGAGGTTTAATGCCTCTAACGCCCCGGCAGTAATGACAATTTCATCAGGAGAAATGGTGATGCCCTGTAAGGCATAGCGACGAGCAATAGCCTGACGCAGTTCTGCGTTTCCTGGCGGTAAGTTTTCAATCACGCTCATCGCCGTGGCGGTTTTGCTTACCTGCGCCAGCGAGCGGTTTAGTTGTTGGAGGGGGAAAAGTCGCGGGTCGGGAAAGGCCGAGGCAAACGGAACGACCGACGGATCGCGACTGGCCTGCAACATATCAAAAATATAAGTGTTGATATCGACTGCTTCATCTCGAGTGACTGGAATGACTGGCGCTTTCGGCATTTTTATTGCCTGTGGCGCAACGTAATAACCCGACTGCGGTCGTGCGATAATATATCCCTGACTTTCGAGCAACTGATAGGCATGGCTGACAGTCATAAAGCTCATGCCTGAAAGCGCCACCTGGTCACGCAACGAAGGCAAACGATCGCCGGGTTGCCAGATACCCGACGCAATCTGCTCGCGTAATTGTTCTGCAAGCTGCTGGTATTTTTTCATTATCGAATCGTAATTATGTGCAGATGATTCGGCAGTCTATATCAGTTGTTAAAAATGACAACTTTTCGTTAACTGTAATTAAACCATCACCAGCGATAACTCTTTGCCAAGCGCCTTTGCCGCAAGCTGGACGGCGTCGATTTTTGTCGCATGGTGCAAGTTAAATAGGCGAGTAATCTCCTGTTTAGGTTTGCCAATTCGCCTGGCTAACTCTTGCTGAGTGATTTCTGACTGTAAAAAAGCATTTAACAGCAATACTTTAGAGGCGACGCTCAAAGGTACTTCAATAAAGTGATCATGACTATTTAATGGCGAAGGTAACGGGATAAGCTCGTTATCTTCAAAATAAAAATCAAATGCGGTCAGTAAAGCATCTTTTGCCGCTTCCATCGCTTCAGCGACAGTTTCGCCCTGCGTCAACGCTTCAGGGATATCCACAAAAGAAACCATATAACCGCCTTCCGGCGCGGGTGTAAGAGTGACGGGATAACGCATAATTTCGACTGTCTCTCGCATGTCATTAACCTTTTTAATTGGCGATTAACTCAAACCGAGTTGTTTCAGGATTGCTTTACGCAGGGGTGACGCGGCATGACACTGCGCCTCCCATGAAACCTGAGTTTCAAATGGTTGCTGCCATTCGCTACATCGACGCCCTGAGATTCGAGCCAACGTCTGAACTCGCTTTGTTTCACATCGCCTCCCTGCCGCTGAGTATATCAACAAAGTAAACATTAGTGTTTACCTCCGTGTGTAATTTGCTCGAAAATAGCACTAAATCGCCGCAACGGCAGAATGCCATGCAAAATCAGGAAGGAAGATTCCAGAATTTCTTTGCGCTAATTTGCAAAACTGAATAATAACCTCAAGAAACGATCGGCATCATAGCGGCAAAAGGTAAGAAAAAGGTGGCAGGATGTTTACGAAGGCGTTATCGGTTGTCTTATTAACGTGTGCGCTGTTCTCAGGACAACTCATGGCAGGGCACAAAGGACATGAATTTGTGTGGGTAAAGAATGTGGATCATCAGCTGCGTCATGAAGCGGACAGCGATGAATTGCGTGCTGTGGCGGAAGAGTCGGCGGAAGGTTTGCGCGAGCATTTTTACTGGCAAAAATCGCGCAAACCAGAAGCGGGACAACGTTGAGTCATTTGTTGCCGGATGCGGCGAGACGCCTTACCCGGCAGGCAATATCATGCAGATTCAATGAGTTGTGAGTAACCAGAAAACTGGCGTTTTACCCTTTTCGCTTAGGCAATGTTTTCAGCAGCTCATCCGGACTTACGGATGCCACTACGCTTCCCGGTAACGGCATTTTCAGTATGTGATTTTTGATTTTGCCAATGACGTGCATCTCGCATGGGCGGCAATCAAACTTTAGCGTTAATACTTCATCGCCGTTAACCAGTTGCATTGGCGTCGCCTTCCAGCTTTTGATATTGCCTTTCGCCTGTTTCGGGCACAGATTAAAGGCAAAGCGCAGACAATGCTTGGTGATCATCACCGGGACTTCGCCCTTCTCTTCATGTGCTTCATACGCCGCGTCAATCAGCTGCACACCATAGCGATGATAAAATTCACGCGCTTTCTGGTTGTATACGTTCGCGAGGAAACTCAGATGCGTTTGCGGATAAACCGGCGCAGGATCAGCAACCGGTTTACGGCTGCCGCGCTGGTAACTGGCAAGACGCGCAGCATCCAGCATGTCAGCAGCTTCACGGCGGAACTGGTTTAACAGACTGTTTGGTACAAACAGCGCCCCCGGCAAATTAATTTGCACATCGCGGGCGTAATAGAGGGTTTGCCCCAGTTTTGCCAGACCATCCTTCAGATTGTTCATTGCTTTTTCGGCGTTATTGGCTTCGTCGAACTGCCCGTCCAGCGTATGCGTGATGCTGACACCCTCTTCACTGGTGAGGGTCAGAATCAGTTGTTCCTGCCAGCCGCCCAGTTCAATGTCTACCGCCACCCGACGTTCGCTGGAGGTTTTTGTCAGTGCCTGCTGCCAGTTATGATCAAGATTACGGTTTAGTGGGTGATGTGGACGAATTTTGTGCAAATCTGCTGGCATTTCATTGGGCCAGACGCGGTACTGATTTTCTCCGGTTTTCTCGACCGTATTGGCACGAAAACCGACGACTTCACGTTTAATCATCACGTTCAGGCCATCACCATTTGCCAGTGGCTCGGTGACGGCAACATCGAGATGATCTTTCGCCACTTTCAATACTTCGCCTACCGGCAGGCCGATAAATTTCGGCGAATCGAACGCGCCAATATCGCCTTTACGGGCATTCACAAAATAATCTGTGCTACCACGGTGGAAAGTCTTTTCCGTCGATGGAACAAAGAAATGTTCAGTACGACCTGATGAAGCGCGCGCCAGATCGCCACGTTCTTCAATAATGGCATCAAGCATCTGGCGATAATGGGCGGTGATATTCTTCACGTAGCTCATATCTTTGTAACGCCCTTCAATCTTGAAGGAGCGTACGCCAGCATCAATCAGCGCGCCGAGGTTGGCAGTCTGATCGTTATCTTTCATCGACAGCAGATGTTTTTCATAGGAAACCACCCGCCCCTGATCGTCTTTCAATGTGTATGGCAAACGGCACGCCTGCGAGCAATCACCACGGTTGGCGCTACGCCCTGTTTGCGCATGAGAAATGTAGCACTGACCCGAATAGGCCACGCACAGTGCCCCATGAATAAAGAATTCAATGGTCGCGTCCGTGGCCTGGTGAATCGCGCGGATCTGCTCAAGATTCAGCTCTCGCGCCAGCACAATCTGCGTGAAGCCAACATCAGAGAGGAACTTCGCTTTTTCTACTGTACGAATGTCGCACTGCGTACTGGCGTGCAGTTCAATCGGCGGAATATCAAGTTCCAGAATCCCCATATCCTGAACAATCAGCGCATCGACACCGGTCTGGTAGAGGTCGGTAATCAGCCGTTGCGCGGGTTCCAGCTCATCATCATGCAAAATGGTGTTAAGCGTGACGAAAATTTTTGCACCATAACGATGGGCAAACGGCACCAGCTCGGCAATATCTTTCAGGCTATTACTGGCATTATGACGGGCACCAAAACCAGGGCCGCCGATATAAACAGCATCGGCACCGTGCAAAATAGCTTCGCGGGCAATGGCGGCATCGCGTGCCGGGCTTAACAGTTCAAGTCGATGAGAAGATACGGTCACATTCTTATCCAGTAGCTGAAAAATGGCGGCTATTTTAGCCACAAGCGCGACGTTGCGAAATAGTTTTCCCGCTTAACTGCGCGGGTAATGGATGAGGGAATGAAAATGTACGGTTTGCTCCCCACCATTACGATAGATATGCGTGACGTCTGCAGCAAATCGAACGCCTTCCCCACAATTAAGGGTCTGCCATTCCCCATCAACGCACAGATCAAGTTGTCCATCAATGACGACGACATGTTCGATTACCCCCTTCTCATGGGGCGTCGATTCGCTTATTGCACCAGATGCCATCTGAATCGAGAAGTGTTCGAAGCAGAGTTGTGGATCATAAGGAAACAGCGAAGTGATCACCATCGCCTGCTGTTGTGGATCATAAACTGAAGGCGTAGCGGACTGCGGCGGAGAAATAAATGTTGAAAATGGTACGTTCAACCCGGTGGCAATTTTCCATAATGTCGCGACCGTCGGACTGGACTCATTACGCTCAATCTGCCCTAACATTGCTTTAGAAACGCCCGTCGCTTCTGCCAGTCGCGAAAGACTCCAGCCGCGCTGCTGGCGTAGTTGTTTAAGTGTGGTGGATAAAAAGCGAGCGAGATTTTCCATGCGACTCCTCCGGCAAAACGGAAGTTTATCACTTGTGCGTTATAACGGACAAATGCTACGGTGCCTGTACGCTATAACGCACGAGGTGACTATGCGTCTGTTTTCTATTCCTCCACCCACGCTACTGGCGGGGTTTCTGGCGGTATTAATTGGCTACGCCAGTTCAGCGGCAATAATCTGGCAAGCAGCGATTGTCGCCGGAGCCACCACTGCACAAATCTCTGGCTGGATGACGGCGCTGGGGCTGGCAATGGGCGTCAGTACGCTGACTCTGACATTATGGTATCGCGTACCTGTTCTCACCGCATGGTCAACGCCTGGCGCGGCTTTGTTGGTCACCGGATTGCAGGGACTAACACTTAACGAAGCCATCGGCGTTTTTATTGTCACCAACGCGTTAATAGTCCTCTGCGGCATAACGGGACTCTTTGCTCGTCTGATGCGCATTATTCCGCACTCGCTTGCGGCGGCAATGCTTGCCGGGATTTTATTACGCTTTGGTTTACAGGCGTTTGCCAGTCTGGACGGTCAATTTACGTTGTGTGGAAGTATGTTGCTGGTATGGCTGGCAACCAAGGCCGTTGCGCCGCGCTATGCGGTAATTGCCGCGATGATTATTGGGATCGTGATCGTTATCGCGCAAGGTGACGTTGTCACAACTGATGTTGTCTTTAAACCCGTTCTCCCCACTTATATTACCCCTGATTTTTCGTTTGCTCACAGCCTGAGCGTTGCACTCCCCCTTTTTCTGGTGACGATGGCATCGCAAAACGCACCGGGTATCGCAGCAATGAAAGCAGCCGGATATTCAACTCCTGTTTCGCCATTAATTGTATTTACTGGATTGCTGGCACTGGTTTTTTCCCCTTTCGGCGTTTATTCCGTCGGTATTGCGGCAATCACCGCGGCTATTTGCCAAAGCCCGGAAGCGCATCCGGATAAAGATCAACGTTGGCTGGCAGCTGCCGGTGCAGGCATTTTCTATTTGCTCGCAGGTCTGTTTGGTAGTGCCATTACCGGGATGATGGCTGCCCTGCCCGTAAGTTGGATCCAGATGCTGGCAGGTCTGGCGCTGTTGAGTACCATTGGCGGCAGTTTGTATCAGGCGCTGCATAATGAGCGTGAGCGCGACGCGGCGGTGGTGGCATTTCTGGTAACGGCAAGTGGATTGACGCTGGTCGGGATTGGTTCTGCGTTCTGGGGATTAATTGCCGGAGGCGTTTGTTACGTGGTGTTGAATTTAATCGCTGACAGAAACCGATATTGACATCCTCCACGCCCTGAAGGACGTGGATCCCTGCTACGTTCAGGCTGTCGCCTGAATCATTTCGGTGGGTTCCTGCTTCAACGGGCGGCCTGACTGCACCATCCCTCCACAGGCAAGAACGGCGTGCCCCGCCGCTAAAATGTTACGAGCGCCGTTTACATCGGCGTTCGCTGTATATCCACATACCTGGCATCTGAATTTACTTTGTGACAGACGATTTTCTTTCGCTGTATGACCACAGCACGCGCAACGCTGGCTTGTATACGCTGGCGGAACAGCAAGCACCTGACCGCCACGCCAGAGCTGCTTGTACGCAAGCTGGCGGCGCATTTCATACCAGC
>NZ_SJWV01000120.1:0-12691 GCF_004352695.1 Escherichia sp. KCJ4928 | reverse complement strand
CCCTACAATCGCTGCATTAATTAAATGCAGAGGGAACGGTTATGAAAAAATGGAAAGTACGTAGCGCGTTGGTGGCATTAATCGTGCTGCTGGCCGGTTGTTCCAGTAATGCGCAGTATAATAGCAGTGCATCGGGCAATGTCGGCACCGCCTGGGGTGGGGATGTGCACTCATCGGTCCAGGGCGTATCTGCTGAACGAGCCTGGCGCGATCCTGCAGAGATGATCGTTATTAGTTATTCGACTAATGTTCCTTCCGGCTATGACCGCGTTTATAGCATTCGTATTAACGAACTGGAATATGCTATTCGCGATGGTAATTTTAATTCTCTACCTATTACGCGTGTTTATGATTCATCCAATAATGAACCACGCTATATTGTCCACGCCAGAGTCGGAATGAATTATCAATTATATGTTCGTAATTACAGTCGTAACACCAACTACGAGATCGTTGCTACGGTTGATGGCCTGGATGTGCTGAACGGCAAGCAAGGTTCGCTGAATAACAACGGCTATATTGTGAATGCCGGAGATTCGTTAGCGATTAAAGGATTCCGCAAAGATAAACATACTGAAGCGGCTTTTCAGTTCGCCAACGTTGCTGATTCCTACGCAGCCAATTCGGCGCAAGGCGATGTGCGTAATACCGGGGTAATCGGCTTTGCCGCCTTTGAATTACAAGGCCCGGCGCAAAACGCGCTGCCGCCGTGCTCTGGACAAGCCTTTCCGGCAGATAACAATGGCTATGCGCCGCCACCGTGTCGGAAATAGCAACCTCGCTTGATGCCTCGCCCATTTAAGGCGATAATTAGCACAAACTTGTGTTTCGCAAATCCAACCCTTCCTCGTCGGGCCTAACGACGCGGAAGGGTTTTTTTATATCGACTTTGTAATAGGAGTCCATCCATGAGCACCTTAGGTCATCAATACGATAACTCACTGGTTTCCAACGCCTTTGGTTTTTTACGCCTGCCGATGAACTTCCAGCCATATGACAGCGATGCTGACTGGGTGATTACTGGCGTGCCGTTCGATATGGCCACTTCTGGTCGTGCGGGTGGTCGCCACGGTCCGGCAGCTATCCGTCAGGTTTCGACGAATCTGGCCTGGGAACACAACCGCTTCCCGTGGAATTTCGACATGCGTGAGCGTCTGAACGTCGTGGACTGCGGTGATCTGGTATATGCTTTCGGCGATGCCCGTGAGATGAGCGAGAAGCTGCAGGCGCACGCCGAGAAGCTGCTGGCTGCCGGTAAGCGTATGCTCTCTTTCGGTGGTGACCACTTTGTTACGCTGCCGCTGCTGCGTGCTCATGCGAAGCATTTCGGCAAAATGGCGCTGGTACACTTTGACGCCCACACCGATACCTATGCGAACGGTTGTGAATTTGACCACGGCACTATGTTCTATACCGCGCCGAAAGAAGGTCTGATCGACCCGAATCATTCCGTGCAGATTGGTATTCGTACCGAGTTTGATAAAGACAACGGCTTTACCGTGCTGGACGCCTGCCAGGTGAACGATCGCAGCGTGGATGACGTTATCGCCCAAGTGAAACAGATTGTGGGTGATATGCCGGTTTACCTGACTTTTGATATCGACTGCCTGGATCCTGCTTTTGCACCAGGCACCGGTACGCCAGTGATTGGCGGCCTGACCTCCGATCGCGCTATTAAACTGGTACGCGGCCTGAAAGATCTCAACATTGTTGGGATGGACGTAGTGGAAGTGGCTCCGGCATACGATCAGTCGGAAATCACCGCTCTGGCTGCGGCGACGCTGGCGCTGGAGATGCTGTATATTCAGGCGGCGAAAAAGGGCGAGTAATTTACTAAATATTTCCCGGTGTGCATAGTCATGCCGGGAAACATTCATCAGTGCGATATATGTTTTTATATTTCTACGCTACTTTTTCTTAGCTCTGTTCACCTGCCTGGTTGTTTCAGACCATAAGTAATATTTAAAACACGAATATTCAGAAACCAGATTGCCACAAGGAACATTAATTCTTCCCGATAGTTCTCATTCTTACGTTTACAAATAGTGTATGTTCTGAACAACTATTGTTTTTTAAGCGGTAAAGAAATGAGACGGATTGATGTTATTCACAAGGAGCTGGAGCGGCTGACGTATGGGCTGGAACTGTCTGATTTAGCGAAGGAGAAAGCATTTACTGCTGAGGCGATTGGTTTTAACCTTGGGCTGGCACGCAACTCGGTTAGTAAAGATCTTAATCAATTATGGAATGAAGGCCTGGTGGTAAAAAGTCAGGGACGTCCTGTTTTTTTTCTACATCGTCACGCACTAGAATTGCTCATTAATCGAAAACTGGATGATTGCGAATGCATAGTTCATTCAGTGGCTAGTTTATTGCCAAAGAAAGAAAAATATACAGATGATGATCCGTTTTCCGGACTTATCGGATACGACCGTAGTCTCCGTGATGCGGTAGAAAAAGGCCGCGCAGCGGTGCTTTATCCCCACGGACTACATGTGCTGTTAACCGGTGCATCTGGTGTTGGCAAAACATTCTTTGCTGAGTTAATGCATTGCTTCGCTTGCAAGCACACCATAGGTTCGCCACCTCCGTTGGTTTACTTTAACTGTGCCGAATATGCTCATAATCCGGAGTTGCTTTCCTCACATCTGTTTGGTCACCATAAGGGGGCATTTACCGGGGCAAGTGAGAATAAAACGGGATTGGTGGAGCAAGCTGACGGAGGTTATTTACTTCTGGATGAAGTGCATCGCCTCCCGTACGAAGGACAAGAGAAGCTCTTTTCTATTCTCGATAAAGGTGAATACCGCCCACTTGGTTCAAGTGGGCCAACATATTCAATTTCGGTGCGCCTTATTTGCGCCACTACAGAGTCGGTCAACTCGGCACTATTGCGTACCTTCCAGCGGCGTATCCAGGTATGTATTGACTTACCGGGTATTCGCCAGCGTTCGGTCGAGGAGCAGCTCGAATTGATTGTAAGCTTCTTTCAGCGTGAAAGTCGTAAAATTGAACGTACCATAAGCCTTGATAAAACGCTCTTGCATTGGTTGTTAAGTAAACCCCTGGAAGGCAATATCGGCCAGCTTAAAAGTGATATTCAGTTCTTGTGCGCGCAGGCGTGGGCGTCGGGAATGACCGAGCGTAATGATACGCTAGAGTTAGATAAACGACTGGCGGAGATGTCGTTTAATACCACGCCAGAGCAGCGTCTGCTGGTCGATGCGTTGTTTGGCGGTAAAGATCGTCTGAACGTGGATGCGCGTACGTTGCCCGCGTTAAAAAATTCGTTGGCGACCAGCGCGGAAATAGAAGAGAGCGACCTGTTTTACAGTTTCCTGACTCGTGAATATGTCAATCTGCGCAACAGTAACGTGCCGCCCGCAGAAACGCTGGCTATCCTGAAAAACAAACTCAGTTCGATTTTTGAATATGGTCTTTATAGCCGCCATAGTGCGGCGCATCCACCGCGCTATGGCGATCAAATTGAGGAGCGTGTGACGCTGCTGATCGGTTACGTGGAGCAGGTATTAGGATTTACATTGCCAGAAAACCTGGCGAACCCGTTACGTAAACACTTTCTTGCGCTGATTGGCTATGTGCGGCGAGGGCTTATACCTCAACTCTATTCATCCAGCCTGATTCTGGATCGCTGTAAAGATGAGTATGACAATGCCACGCTTCTGTGCCGCAAAATCAATGAGTTGTTGCATATTCAGTGCCCGGCGACGGAGGTGGTCTGGCTGTGCCTGTTCCTGAAAGAGTGTCGCCACTACCGCCAGCGCATCGACACCAGCCCGGATTGCGGCGTGATTCTAATCGCTCACGGGGCGACCACCGCAACGAGCCAGGCGCAATATGTGAACCGGGTGCTGGAGCGCGATCTGTTCTACGCAATTGATATGCCATTTGAGCAGTCGGTGCATGACACCCTGGAAACCCTGACCCGGATGATTCAGGACCGGTGCTGGCAGCGGCTGATACTGATGGTGGATATCGGATCGCTGGTCCATTTTGGCAGCACCATCAGCAAGCTGTTCCAGATTGACGTTCTGTTGTTGCCAAATATCACTCTGACCAGCCTGCTGGAGGTTGGGCTGGATTTAAGCTACGAAACTGGCGATCTATCGCAATTGGCTGTGCTTATGCAGAGTAAAAATATCCCTTGTCGGCTCTGCACGCCGCAGCAAGAGAGCGGTGGCAAAGTGCTGGTTATCTCATGTATAACCGGAATGGGGACGGCGGAAAAGATCAAAAAGGTGCTGGAGGAGAGCTTTGGCGAGCTGATGTCGCAGGACACGCGTATGGTGATTCTCGACTATAACGAGGTGCGCAGCCTGGAGCGTATTCAGCAGGCGCTTAATGCCAGTGAACGGCTGGCAGGGATCGTCGGCACCTTCCAGCCGGGACTGCCGGATATACCGTTTATCTCGCTGGAGGAACTGTTTTCCGAGCAAGGGCCGGAGCTGGTGCTCAGCCTGCTGACGCCGGATCTCTCAAGCAGCGAGCGCCGACTGGAGATGGAGCGCAGCGCCATGCGCTTTATCAGCGCGCTGACCATGGAGAGCATCATCAACCATATTTCGGTGCTCAACCCGCAGCGAATTCTGAAAGAGATCGAGGATGTTCTGAACTACTTAACCAACACGCTCTCCCTGAAACCGAGCCGCCAGGTGACACTACGTTTTCTGATCCACTGCTGCTGCATGGTCGAGCGTATCGTGATTAACCGCAAACCGTTACAGATGGCGCTAGAAAACCGGCTTGATCTGGACGCTCGTGCCTTTAGCGTCATCAAATCCTCCTTTTTGCCGATTGAAGAGGCTTACGCTATCCGTTTATCGGACGCAGAATATTTTTATATCTACGAACTGCTCTACAGCTGATCCCCTGGTTTACGGGGCTTAACGCCCCATCCAATCTCATTTCCTCTGTGCGTGACACAAATTCTGGCACGTCCTTTGCTCCTGATGAAATGTAAACACTGGAGCAAAGGAGGCTATTTTGACCACAACTGTACCTATTCATCCGTTACCTGAAATTCTGCTGCTAACTCACGGCGGCTGGGGGCTGCAGCTCTGCAACAGTCTGCGCATGGTGATGGGCGAAATCGAAGGCGTGACGGAAATCGCGCTGATGCCCGTCGATACGCTGGGCGAGTTTTACCAGCGCGTCGAAGCCGTGGTGAAAACCATGCCGGAAGGTTCGCTTATCGTGACCGATTTTATCGGCGGCACCACCTCTAACGTGGCGGCGCGGCTGAGCGCCGATTATCCGGTGGCGGTGATCTCCGGGCTTAATGCCTCGCTGCTGCTGGAGGCGCTGGACAAGCGCGAACATGGCCCACTGACCGCCTGCGTGGCCGATCTGGTGGAAGCTGGGCGCAACAGTTGCCTGGACGTCGTCTCCCATATTCGTCAATTACAACAGTAAGGAAAATCGTATGGCAAACATCGTGTTATGTCGCATTGACAGCCGTCTTATCCACGGACAGGTGGTGACGAAGTGGGTAGGGCAGTCTCAGGCCAACCGTATTGCGGTGGTCAGCGACGAGCTGGACGCCGATCCGTTTATGAAAAATATCTACCTGATGGCCGCGCCGCCGAATATCAAAGTGGACTGCTTTAGCAACCAGAGCTTCGCGGCCGCGTGGAAAGAGAACCAGCTGGGCGACGGCAACGTGCTGGTGCTGTTCCCGTCGCTGGCGGCGATTCAGGAAGCGGTGCAGCAGGGCTTTGACGTGGCTGATATTCAGGTTGGCGGTTTAGGCGGCGGGCCAAACCGTAAAGCGGTGTTCCAGAACATAACGCTGGATGAAAAAGACGTTGGCATTCTTAACGATTTGAAAAGTCGCGGCATTAAGGCTGTTTTCCAGACCATCCCGGAAGATAAACCGCAGTCGCTGGACGATATCCTGAAAAAATTCTGACCCTCTGAACATGGGATAACAAATTATGGATACCTTACTTTTTGCAAGCCTGATGGGGCTGTATTACTGGTTTGCCCGGTTGCGCCTTGGCTATACCTTCTCCGCCATGCTGTTACAGCCAGTGGTGGTGGCGGTCTTTGTCGGCCTGCTGCTCGGCAATATGCCTGCGGCGATGATTATCGGCGCGGGGATGCAGTTGGTCTATCTGGGTGTGACCTCAACGCCAGGCGGCAATGTGCCGTCAGACCCGGCGCTGGCGGCCTGTATCGCCATTCCTATCGCCGTTAAGGCCAATATGGACCCGAACCTGGCGATTGCACTGGCGATTCCATTTGGCGTTATCGGCGTATTCCTCGACCAGTTGCGTCGCACGCTAAATGCGGCCTGGGTGCATATGGCCGATAAACACGCGGAAACGGCCAATATGTCAGCCATTATGCGCTGCGCCTTTCTCTACCCGGCGCTGCTGGGGCTGGTACTACGTTTCCCAGTGGTGTTCGCCGCCAACTACTTCGGCCAGAACGTAGTGGAAAGTTTCCTCAAGCTGATGCCGCACTGGCTGACCCACTCGTTTGAAATCATGGGCGGGATTCTCCCGGCGCTGGGCTTCGCCATCACCATTATGGTGATTGGTAAAAAGAGCCTGCTGCCGTGGTTTATCGGCGGATTCTTCGCGGTGCTGTACCTCAAGGTGGACATCATGGCGATGGCGATTTTCGGCACCTGCGTGGCCTTCCTGATTAAAGGCCTGGCGAAAAATGAAGGAGCGGCATAATGAGCGACGACGTAATGCAGCATGAACTGGTTGAGCGCGCGCGGGAGTCCGGGGCGCTGACCAAAGCGGATATCACCAAAGCGTGGTTTATCTACTGGCTGGGCGCGGAAGTTTCCAGCTCCTATGAGCGTTTACAGAGCCTGATTTTCTGCGCCTCGATGACGCCGATTATCAAAAAGCTCTATCCGCAAAAGGAGGAGCAGGTGGAGGCGTTAAAACGCCATCTGAACTTCTTCAACTCAGAGCAGACGTTTGGCGCGGTGATCCAGGGGATCTCCATCGCCATGGAAGAGCAAAAGACCCGCGGCGAGGCGATTAACGATGCCTCTATCACCGGGATTAAAACCGGCCTGATGGGGCCGCTGGCCGGGATGGGCGACTCCATCATCTGGGCGGCGGTGATGCCGCTGTTGATTGCTATTTTTATCCCGTTCGCCGCCAATGGCAGCGCGATGGGCGGTATTTTGCCGCTGATTCTCTACCCGGCGATTACGCTGGCAATCAGCTACGGCATGGTGCACAAGGGCTATACGCTGGGGCGCGATTCGATTATCAGTCTGCTGCAGGGAGGGCGCATCAAGGAGCTTATCTACGGCGCTAACGTACTGGGGCTTATCATGATGGGCGCGCTATCCGCGAGCTTTGTCAAGATAACCTCACCTTTAAAAATTAGCGCACTGAAAGGCTCTGAAGTGGTGGTACAGCAGATTCTGGACTCCATCGCGCCCGGCCTGCTGCCGCTGGCGGCAGTGTTCGCCATCTACTTCTATTTGGTGAAAAAGGGTCCGCGTTACACCACGATTCTGCTGTCGATTGTGGCGTTGAGCGTGGTCTGCTCGCTGCTGGGAGTGCTGTAAGCCATGACGCAGAATATCTATCAACAACTGGGACTGAAACAGGTGATTAACGCCTGCGGCAAGATGACGATTCTCGGCGTCTCCAGCGTCGCGCCGGAGGTGATGCAGGCCACCGCGCGCGCGGCATCCTCTTTCGTGGAGATTGACCAGCTGGTGGACAAAACCGGCGAGCTGGTCTCTCGCTTTACCGGGGCGGAGGATAGCTACGTTACCTCCTGTGCCTCAGCAGGGATCGCCATCGCTGTCGCCGCCGCCATTACACGCGGCGACAAGGCCCGGGTGGCGCTCATGCCGGATAGCTCCGGCATGGCCAATGAAGTGGTGATGCTGCGCGGCCATAACGTCGATTACGGTGCATCGATCCTCAGCGCGATCCGCTTAGGTGGCGGGCGCGTTGTGGAGGTGGGTTCAAGTAACCTGGCGGCTCTCTGGCAGCTGGAGAGTGCCATTACCGACGCGACCGCCGCGCTGCTGTATGTGAAGTCGCATCACTGCGTGCAGAAGGGAATGTTGAACATCGAGGACTTCGCACATGTCGCGCAGATGTACAACCTGCCGCTGATTGTCGATGCCGCCGCCGAAGAGGATTTACGTGCCTGGGTGGTGAGCGGAGCGGATATGGTGGTCTACAGCGGCGCAAAAGCCTTTAACGCGCCGACCTCCGGGTTTATCACTGGTAAAAAAATCTGGATTGCAGCCTGCAAAGCGCAGCATCACGGCATTGCCAGGGCGATGAAAATCGGCAAGGAGAACATGGTTGGGCTGGTTTACGCGCTGGAGAATTATCACCAGGGGCAGGCAGTCATCACCGCGGAACAGCTCCAGCCAGTGGTTGAAGCGATTTCTGCGATTCACGGGTTAACGGCTGATATTGAGCAGGATGAAGCCGGGCGTGCAATCTGGCGTATTCGTATTCGAGTAAATGCGCAGGAATTGGGAGTTGACGCTCGCGTCGTCGAAGCGCAACTGCGTGGTGGCGATATCGCGATTTATGCACGGCGGTATAACCTCCACCAGGGCGTTTTTAGCCTTGATCCGCGTACGGTGGCGGAAGGGGAAATGGCACTTATCGTGGCGCGACTGAAGGAGATTGCAGATCATGCAAAAGATTAATTTCTATCGTAATCGCGTGGCAATTAATGTGCTGGCGAAAGATATCGCCAATGCCCGTGAAATCTTTGACGCCGCCGAAGGCCACGCAGTGATTGGCGTGCTTTCCGCGCAGTTCTCCTCGGTGGATGAGGGGATCCAGGAAGTTAAACGTTGGATGGCGGAAATACCGTCCATTTCAGTAGGTCTGGGGGCGGGTGACCCGGCGCAGTATTACAAAGCTGCGATGATTGCGGCGCAGATTCATCCAGCACACGTTAACCAGACCTTTACCGGTTGTGGTTTCGCGGCAGGCGCGCTTGCGGCTACGGGCGGTGAGCAGACCCATGTCAACGCGCTGGTTAGCCCGACGGGGACGCCGGGCGAAGTGCTGATTTCCACCGGCGTTAGCAGCAGCCAGGGTACGCCTGCCCGCGTCTCCTGCGATACGGCGGTGCGAATGATGCTAGATATGGGCGCACACGCGGCGAAGTTCTTTCCGATGGGCGGCGAGAGGTCGCTTCCGGAGCTATACGCGCTGGCGACCACGGCGGCGCGCAATGGTATGACGCTGATTGAGCCGACTGGCGGGATTGATTTGGATAACTTCAGTGTGATTCTGAAAACTTGTCTGGAGGCGGGGGTGCCGCGCATTATGCCACATGTTTACAGCTCGATTATAGACCCTGATACGGGATATACCCGACCGGATGATGTAGCCGTTTTGCTAAATAAAGTGAAATCACTACTCTGATCGGGGATTCAGGCGTTACCGACCTACAATTATGTTGTAGATCGGTATGTCTGACTTACTTAACCCCATCCGCGCTCATACGATCGCGAATATGCTGGGCGCGTTCGGCGGATGCAGGATGGTCGTCAAACATTGAGCTTTGGCGACCTTCTTCCAGTTTTGCCAGTTTTTCAAAGCTGGTGGCAAGACCTGCCGGGCTGATGCCGCGTTGGCGCAGAAGATCGTAAGAATAATCATCGGCTTCTGCTTCCTGGCGCTGGGAGAATTGCGAATTGACTAATTTCTCGCCCAGATCACCAAGTTGTGATTGAGATAAACTTCCGACAATCCCGCCCGCAGAGGCCGCAGCTACTCGCACGGCATTTGTACCAAGTGCCACCTGCATTCCTTTTTTCACATGGCCTAACGCCACGTGCCCCATTTCGTGACCGATCACCGCTTCGACTTCGTTATCCGTCATCATATCCATCAGCCCGCTATAGACGCGGATACAGCCGTTAGCCATTGCAAAGGCGTTCACATCCTTCGCCATATACACTTTGTAATTCACCGGCTGACCGTTGATATTGTTGCCTAGCGCATTGGCAATAGTTGTCAGACGTTTAGCGTATTCGCTATTGGCTGGCGCAATCGTCGCCTTGCTGTCCATCTCCTGACATGCCTGATCGCTCAGGGTTTTCACCTGCGCATCACTCAAACTGTAAGCCTGAAAAGCTTCCGCTCCTGATGAGAGCAGTCCGTTGGAGTCCATATTCTGGCAACCAGTCAGTACCGTTGCCACGCTCATTGCTACCAATAAGGCGCGAATTTTCATGTTTTCTCTTCCGCACAAGGTCAGGATTATTCTAAAAATGCGCCGTTTGCAGGTGAATCGACGCTCAGTCTCAGTATAAGGAAAAGCGCAGCGGACGGGCGAGTAGATTGCGCAACATGCGAGCATGATCCAGAGATTTCTGAAGCGGCAAAAGGATGTTCCATGTACATGACGCGCGGCTTGCGGTAAATTGTTGGCAAATTTTCCGGCGTAGCCCAAAACGCGCTGTCGTCAAGTCGTTAAGGGCGTGCCCTTCATCATCCGATCTGGAGTCAAAATGTCCTCACGTAAAGAGCTTGCCAATGCTATTCGTGCGCTGAGCATGGACGCAGTACAGAAAGCCAAATCCGGTCACCCGGGTGCCCCTATGGGTATGGCTGACATTGCCGAAGTCCTGTGGCGTGATTTCCTGAAACACAACCCGCAGAATCCGTCCTGGGCTGACCGTGACCGCTTCGTGCTGTCCAACGGCCACGGCTCCATGCTGATCTACAGCCTGCTGCACCTCACCGGTTACGATCTGCCGATGGAAGAACTGAAAAACTTCCGTCAGCTGCACTCTAAAACTCCGGGCCACCCGGAAGTGGGTTACACCGCTGGTGTGGAAACCACCACCGGTCCGCTGGGGCAGGGTATTGCCAACGCAGTAGGTATGGCGATTGCAGAAAAAACGCTGGCGGCGCAGTTTAACCGTCCGGGCCACGACATTGTCGACCACTACACCTACGCCTTCATGGGCGACGGCTGCATGATGGAAGGCATCTCCCACGAAGTTTGCTCTCTGGCGGGTACGCTGAAGCTGGGTAAACTGATTGCGTTCTACGATGACAACGGTATCTCTATTGATGGTCACGTTGAAGGCTGGTTCACCGACGACACCGCAATGCGTTTCGAAGCTTACGGCTGGCACGTTATTCGCGACATCGACGGTCATGACGCGGCATCCATCAAACGCGCAGTAGAAGAAGCGCGCGCAGTGACTGACAAACCGTCCCTGCTGATGTGCAAAACCATCATCGGTTTCGGTTCCCCGAACAAAGCCGGTACTCACGACTCCCACGGTGCGCCGCTGGGCGACGCTGAAATTGCCCTGACCCGCGAACAGCTGGGCTGGAAATATGCACCGTTCGAAATCCCGTCTGAAATCTATGCTCAGTGGGATGCGAAAGAAGCAGGCCAGGCGAAAGAATCCGCATGGAACGAGAAATTCGCTGCTTACGCGAAAGCTTATCCGCAGGAAGCCGCTGAATTTACCCGCCGTATGAAAGGCGAAATGCCGTCTGACTTCGACGCGAAAGCAAAAGAGTTCATTGCTAAACTGCAGGCTAACCCGGCGAAAATCGCCAGCCGTAAAGCGTCTCAGAATGCTATCGAAGCTTTCGGTCCGCTGTTGCCGGAATTCCTCGGCGGTTCTGCTGACCTGGCACCGTCTAACCTGACCCTGTGGTCTGGTTCTAAAGCAATCAACGAAGATGCTGCGGGTAACTACATCCACTACGGTGTTCGCGAGTTCGGTATGACCGCGATTGCTAACGGTATCTCCCTGCACGGTGGTTTCCTGCCGTACACCTCCACCTTCCTGATGTTCGTGGAATACGCACGTAACGCCGTACGTATGGCTGCGCTGATGAAACAGCGTCAGGTGATGGTTTACACCCACGACTCCATCGGTCTGGGCGAAGATGGCCCGACTCACCAGCCGGTAGAGCAGGTCGCTTCTCTGCGCGTAACCCCGAACATGTCTACATGGCGTCCGTGTGACCAGGTTGAATCCGCGGTCGCGTGGAAATACGGTGTTGAGCGTCAGGACGGCCCGACCGCACTGATCCTCTCCCGTCAGAACCTGGCGCAGCAGGAACGAACTGAAGAGCAACTGGCAAACATCGCGCGCGGTGGTTATGTGCTGAAAGACTGCGCCGGTCAGCCGGAACTGATTTTCATCGCTACCGGTTCAGAAGTTGAACTGGCTGTTGCTGCCTACGAAAAACTGACTGCCGAAGGCGTGAAAGCGCGCGTGGTGTCCATGCCGTCTACCGACGCATTTGACAAGCAGGATGCTGCTTACCGTGAATCCGTACTGCCGAAAGCGGTTACTGCACGCGTTGCTGTAGAAGCGGGTATTGCTGACTACTGGTACAAGTATGTTGGCCTGAACGGTGCTATCGTCGGTATGACCACCTTCGGTGAATCTGCTCCGGCAGAGCTGCTGTTTGAAGAGTTCGGCTTCACTGTTGATAACGTTGTTGCGAAAGCAAAAGAACTGCTGTAATTAGCATTTCGGGTAAAAAGGTCGCTTCGGCGACCTTTTTTATTACCTTGATATGTCCGTTTGCGGACAAGCAATAGATAAAGCGTGTTGTAGATCACAAATATTTATATGCAATAAATATCAATTATGTAATATGCATCACGATATGCGTATTGACATTTGTTGTTATATCTATAACTCAATGTTGTATAAGAAATTAATAAT
>NZ_SJWV01000011.1:0-48797 GCF_004352695.1 Escherichia sp. KCJ4928 | reverse complement strand
TTCTTAAATGAGGCATTTTCACACAATTATCTTACAGATAAAAAAACCAGACTTGCAATTAAGAATCAGAACAATTCACTATATAACATTGCATGTAAAGCATATACACCTCATTATTTTGTCATTATTAAGTTATTAACAGCACAATCGAGCCTTCCCCTCTGGCAAAATCTTATTCTGCAGACCTTCAAAACACCGTCCTGGGGGAGTACATTGTTCTAAGCTGACTTCCACGGCAGGGAGTGGCGATAACAGCAAAAAAGGTCAAGATTCATGTCCCCCATTGAAAAATCCAGCAAATTAGAGAATGTCTGTTATGACATCCGTGGTCCGGTGCTGAAAGAAGCAAAACGCCTGGAAGAAGAAGGTAACAAGGTACTGAAACTGAACATCGGCAACCCAGCCCCGTTCGGTTTTGACGCGCCAGATGAAATCCTCGTTGACGTGATACGCAACCTGCCTACCGCTCAAGGGTATTGCGATTCCAAAGGTCTTTACTCCGCGCGTAAAGCCATCATGCAGCACTACCAGGCTCGTGGCATGCGTGATGTTACCGTGGAAGATATTTACATCGGCAATGGTGTATCGGAGCTTATCGTTCAGGCAATGCAGGCATTGCTGAACAGCGGGGACGAAATGTTGGTTCCTGCACCAGATTACCCACTATGGACCGCGGCGGTTTCGCTTTCCAGCGGTAAAGCGGTGCATTATCTTTGCGATGAATCCTCTGACTGGTTCCCGGACCTCGATGATATTCGCGCTAAAATTACGCCTCGTACGCGTGGGATCGTTATAATCAACCCAAATAACCCAACCGGCGCGGTATATTCCAAAGAGCTTTTAATGGAGATTGTGGAGATTGCACGTCAGCATAATCTCATTATCTTCGCCGATGAAATTTATGACAAAATTCTTTACGACGACGCTGAGCATCACTCAATTGCGCCGCTGGCACCTGACCTGCTGACCATTACCTTTAACGGACTGTCGAAAACGTACCGCGTTGCAGGCTTCCGTCAGGGGTGGATGGTGTTGAACGGGCCGAAAAAACACGCCAAAGGCTACATCGAAGGTCTGGAAATGCTGGCTTCAATGCGCCTGTGTGCTAACGTTCCTGCGCAACACGCCATTCAGACCGCGCTGGGTGGTTATCAGAGCATCAGTGAATTTATTACCCCTGGCGGTCGTCTTTATGAGCAGCGTAACCGCGCGTGGGAACTGATCAACGATATTCCGGGCGTTTCCTGCGTGAAACCTCGTGGTGCGCTGTATATGTTCCCGAAAATCGACGCCAAACGCTTTAACATTCACGACGATCAGAAAATGGTGCTGGATTTCCTGTTGCAGGAAAAAGTTCTGTTGGTGCAAGGGACGGCATTCAACTGGCCGTGGCCGGATCACTTCCGCATTGTCACGCTACCGCGTGTCGATGATATCGAGCTGTCTTTGAGCAAGTTCGCGCGTTTCCTTTCTGGTTATCATCAGCTGTAATCTTAATTTCACTGCCGGAGATTGCATCCGGCAGCGTTATCCCGCCACAATGACCTGATGATGTCATCATACGTAAGGTCACTATGAAACAGAGCCATTTTTTTGCCCATCTCTCCCGCCTGAAACTCATTAACCGCTGGCCGCTCATGCGCAACGTGCGGACGGAAAATGTGTCCGAACACAGTTTGCAGGTAGCGATGGTCGCCCATGCGCTGGCAGCTATCAAAAATCGGAAATTTGGCGGTAATGTCAACGCCGAACGTATCGCTTTACTGGCGATGTACCACGATGCCTCAGAAGTGCTCACCGGCGATCTCCCTACTCCGGTGAAATACTTCAATTCGCAAATCGCTCAGGAGTACAAGGCTATTGAAAAAATCGCTCAGCAAAAACTGGTCGATATGGTTCCGGAAGAGCTGCGGGATATCTTTGCGCCGTTAATTGACGAGCATGCATATAGCGATGAAGAAAAATCGCTGGTGAAACAGGCAGATGCACTGTGTGCATATCTGAAATGTCTGGAAGAACTCGCGGCCGGAAATAATGAATTCTTGCTGGCAAAAACGCGACTGGAAGCGACGCTTGAAGCGCGTCGCAGCCAGGAGATGGACTACTTCATGGAAGTATTTGTTCCCAGCTTCCATCTTTCGCTCGATGAGATTAGCCAGGATTCACCGCTGTAAGCAGCCGGAGTCTGCGTCGCATCAGGCAATAAGCGCCGGATGCGACATCAGGCTCTTGTCAAAACGGAAACAGCATCGGGATCATCACCACACAAACCGCCATCACGATAATGGTGAACGGTACCCCCAACTTCACAAAGTCACTGAAGCTGTAATTTCCCGGACCTAAAACCAGTGTGTTAACAGGTGAAGAAACCGGTGTCATAAAGGCGGCGGATGCTGCCATCGCCACGACCATCGCGAATGGATAAGGCGACACCCCCATCGTTTTGGCAGCAGCCAGCGCAATCGGAGCCATCAACACCGCCGTCGCGGTATTAGAGATAAATAGCCCAATAACCGCCGACAAGACAAACAAACAACCCAGCATCATATGTGGCCCGTAACCACCGCCAATGTCCATCAGCCCTTTCACCGCCAGCGCGACACCTCCCGTTTTCTGTAATGCCACAGCAAACGGCATCATCCCAACGATCAAAATAATGCTCGGCCAGTGAATGGATTTATAGGCGCTTTCAGCATCTATACAGCGGAATTTCCCCATCAGCAGGCAGGCGATGATAGCGGCAACAGGATTAGGAATTTCATCTGTCAGCATTAACGCCACCATTAGCACCAGACAGAAAATGGCATGGGGTGCCTGGCTGTGCGCGGGCGATGCTTCACTCACCTCTTCCGGTAAGTTCAGCGCTACGAAGTCGCGGCCCTGTTTGGCCAGCATACCGATCAGTTTCCAGTTACCCACAACCAGGATGATATCGCCCAGCAGCAGAGGCTCATCCGCCAGCGAACCTTCCAGCGCCACGCCATTGCGCTTTAGCCCCACCACATTCAGTCCGTAGCGGGTACGAAAACCAATTTCGCGCACCGATTTACCAATCAGTTCTGACTCAGGAATTAATGAAATCTCTGCCATGCCCACATCAAGGGCCTGGTCAGAAAAATACTCGCCGCGCAGTACCATCGGCTCCAGCAATTGCTCACTACAAAATTGCCGGAGATCGACATCAGCCGCAGACATATCAATAAGCAAAACGTCACGCGCGCGAAATTCAGAAACCCCATTAACGTTCACGATAACGCGACGAAAACGCCGCCAGCGTTCAACACCGATGACGTTAGCGCCATAACGCTCACGTAATTTGAGATCATCCAGCCGTTGACCTATCATTGGCGATCCGGGGCGAATAGCCAGACGTCGCGCACGCCCGGTCAGTCGATATTCACGGATAAGATCGCGAAAGGTTCGACGCGTCCAGCCTTCGCGCTGCGGGGTCTGGGTATCCCCTTTCAGCATGAAACGCATCACTAACATATACAAAATACCCAGCACCAGCACGACCAGGCCAATAGGTGTTACGCTAAAGAAACTGAAGCCGTGATAGCCTTCACGCAGCAATTCACTGTTGACTACCAGGTTCGGCGGCGTCGCCACCAGCGTCATCATGCCGCTAATCAGCCCGGCAAAACTTAACGGCATCATCAGACGTGACGGCGAAGTTTGCATACGCATGGCAACGCTTAACACCACGGGAATAAAGATAGCGACAACGCCGGTTGAACTCATAAACGCGCCAAGCCCCGCGACGGTCAGCATCAACAAAACCAACATTTTGATTTCACTGTTGCCCGCCACTTTGACCAGCCATGTTCCCATTACGGTGGCAACACCGGTACGGACCAAACCATCGCCAATAATAAACAAGGCGGCAATCAGGACAACGTTAGGATCAGAAAAGCCGGAAAATACTTCGGGGACCGTCAGCGTTCCGCTTAATGCAAACGCGACAATAACAAACAAAGCGACCGCATCCATACGCACTCTGCCCGTCGCAAACAAGACGATGGCAACGGCCAGTAATGAAAGAACCCAAATCAATTCACCGTTCACAACTTATCCTTGTTAATTGAGGGGGATGACTTGATTCTGCCATAAAAAAGCCCCGACGAGACGGGGCTAAATCATGATCAGGTGTTTCACTGAATAATAACATCGCCATTTGGCTGTTTGGTCACAGTAATTTGCTCCAGACTGTGGAGGACCAAATCGACCTCATTCAGGCGCGGGGTATCTGCCGGAGCGTTAACCGCAATGACATGGCAACCCGCCGCCAGGCCAGAAAGCACGCCAGCGGGAGCATCTTCCACCACCACACACTCCTGCGGCGCAAGCCCCAGCAGCTGCGCACCTAACAGATACGCATCAGGTTCTGGTTTTCCGCGCTTCACTCGCTCAGCGGTTACAAACACCTCTGGTGCGGGAAGCCCAGCTATTTTATGGCGCGCTCGCGCTACCGGCATGGAGCCAGAAGTCACAATGGCCCACGGAATACCTGCTTTATTCAAATGATTGAGTAAGGCGATTGCCCCCGGAAGCGCGGTAATACCTTCGGTTTCCGTGGCCTCGATGTGCTCCAGACGCGTAAACTCGGCGGCAATATCAGCCTCGGATTTGCCCGCCATAAAATGGCGCAAAGAGGTGATCGCCTGTTTACCGTGAATGAAAGCCAGCACCTCTTCCGGCGCTAACCCATGACGTCTGGCCCAGTTGCTCCACGCCCGTTCTACCGCAGGCAGGGAATCCACCAGCGTTCCATCAAGATCAAACAGAAAACCTTTGCACCGCACGCGGGCTTCCTCAGGCGTTGATAATTTGATTAATTTCGTTGGCGCTCAAATGGTACTGACGCGGGCAGGCATGCCACACATTAAGCATGCGCTGATATTTTTCCCACATTGGCGTCTGGGCGTTAAAACCGTGAGTTCCGGCGTCAAAATGGGTATAGCGCCCTTCCACATTAACCATAAAGCGGACATAACCGAGGTAACGTGCTTCAGTGGCGGCGTCAAAGCCGAGGAAGGTGACACGACGTTCATCGATAGATTGCTGGTCCTGCAAATTAGACCAGGAAACATGCAACGCATGATACATCTCCATAATGTCGATGATAGTGCGGCAGGTTTCTTCTTTCAGCTCGCCAAACTCGCGATCCAATTCACGCATCTGTAATCCGTAACCACGCTCAATAATTGTTTGCAGGCGACGGTAACGTTCAGCATTTGCCGGATCGAGCATAGTCATCATCTTGTACTGATTAGACAAAATAAGACGTTGCGCGTTGGTCATTTCCATTGTTGACTCCTGTATCACTCTACTACGGTGAAAAAAAAGAAGGCTGAGTATGCCTTCTTTTATATACGTAATCAGGGGTCAATTACAAATCATCAAGGAAAGTTTTATCCAGTTGTTTGAAGGCGCGCTTAAGCGTGTCAGCTAATGCCTGGTAATCAGGCTTGCCTTCAACGGGTGCCAACACCTGTCCAGACTCCTGCAATTTACCGCGAACTTCATAAAACCAGTTGAGGATAGCAGGGGGTAATGGCGTTACAGAACGCTTGCCCAGCCACCATAATCCCTGCATGGGTAAACTTAAGGCGAACAGCGCAGTGGCAACTGCCGGCCCAAGCTGACCGCCCAGGGCAATCTGCCAGCAGAGAGTAAATACGGCGATCGGCGGCATAAAACGGATCGCATAACGCGTCATCTTGATAACGCGATTTTCGACAAAGACCGGGGCAAGGCGTTTTTCCAGCGGCCACGTCTTTGAGTAATGCTGTCCCCGGCGAAACAAGCTAAAAAAATTAACAGAACGATTATCCGGCGTTGACATGCTTCACCTCAACTTCACATATAAAGATTCAAAAATTTGTGCAAATTCACAACTCAGCGGGACAACGTTCAAAACATTTTGTCTTCCATACCCACTATCAGGTATCCTTTAGCAGCCTGAAGGCCTAAGTAGTACATATTCATTGAGTCGTCAAATTCATATACATTATGCCATTGGCTGAAAATTACGCAAAATGGCATAGACTCAAGATATTTCTTCCATCATGCAAAAAAAATTTGCAGTGCATGATGTTAATCATAAATGTCGGTGTCATCATGCGCTACGCTCTATGGCTCCCTGACGTTTTTTTAGCCACGTATCAATTATAGGTACTTCCATGTCGAGTAAGTTAGTACTGGTTCTGAACTGCGGTAGTTCTTCACTGAAATTTGCCATCATCGATGCAGTAAATGGTGAAGAGTACCTTTCTGGTTTAGCCGAATGTTTCCACCTGCCCGAAGCACGTATCAAATGGAAAATGGACGGCAATAAACAGGAAGCGGCTTTAGGTGCAGGTGCCGCTCACAGCGAAGCGCTCAACTTTATCGTTAATACTATTCTGGCACAAAAACCAGAACTGTCTGCGCAGCTGACTGCTATCGGTCACCGTATCGTACACGGCGGCGAAAAGTATACCAGCTCCGTAGTGATCGATGAGTCTGTTATTCAGGGTATCAAAGATGCAGCTTCTTTTGCACCGCTGCACAACCCGGCTCACCTGATCGGTATCGAAGAAGCTCTGAAATCTTTCCCACAGCTGAAAGACAAAAACGTTGCTGTATTTGACACCGCGTTCCACCAGACTATGCCGGAAGAGTCTTACCTCTACGCCCTGCCGTACAACCTGTACAAAGAGCACGGCATCCGTCGTTACGGCGCGCACGGCACCAGCCACTTCTATGTAACCCAGGAAGCGGCAAAAATGCTGAACAAACCGGTAGAAGAACTGAACATCATCACCTGCCACCTGGGCAACGGTGGTTCCGTTTCTGCTATCCGCAACGGTAAATGCGTTGACACCTCTATGGGCCTGACCCCGCTGGAAGGTCTGGTCATGGGTACCCGTTCTGGTGATATCGATCCGGCGATCATCTTCCACCTGCACGACACCCTGGGCATGAGCGTTGACGCAATCAACAAACTGCTGACCAAAGAGTCTGGCCTGCTGGGTCTGACCGAAGTGACCAGCGACTGCCGCTATGTTGAAGACAACTACGCGACGAAAGAAGACGCGAAGCGCGCAATGGACGTTTACTGCCACCGCCTGGCGAAATACATCGGTGCCTACACTGCGCTGATGGATGGTCGTCTGGACGCTGTTGTATTCACTGGTGGTATCGGTGAAAATGCCGCGATGGTTCGTGAACTGTCTCTGGGCAAACTGGGCGTGCTGGGCTTTGAAGTTGATCATGAACGCAACCTGGCTGCACGTTTCGGCAAATCTGGTTTCATCAACAAAGAAGGTACCCGTCCTGCGGTGGTTATCCCAACCAACGAAGAACTGGTTATCGCGCAAGACGCGAGCCGCCTGACTGCCTGATTTCACACCGCCAGCTCAGCTGGCGGTGCTGTTTTGTAACCCGCCAAATCGGCGGTAACGAAAGAGGATAAACCGTGTCCCGTATTATTATGCTGATCCCTACCGGAACCAGCGTCGGTCTGACCAGCGTCAGCCTTGGCGTGATCCGTGCAATGGAACGCAAAGGCGTTCGTCTGAGCGTTTTCAAACCTATCGCTCAGCCGCGTACCGGTGGCGATGCGCCCGATCAGACTACGACTATCGTGCGTGCGAACTCTTCCACCACGACGGCCGCTGAACCGCTGAAAATGAGCTACGTTGAAGGTCTGCTTTCCAGCAATCAGAAAGATGTGCTGATGGAAGAGATCGTCGCAAACTACCACGCTAACACCAAAGACGCTGAAGTCGTTCTGGTTGAAGGTCTGGTCCCGACACGTAAGCACCAGTTTGCCCAGTCTCTGAACTACGAAATCGCTAAAACGCTGAATGCGGAAATCGTCTTCGTTATGTCTCAGGGCACTGACACCCCGGAACAGCTGAAAGAGCGTATCGAACTGACCCGCAACAGCTTCGGCGGTGCCAAAAACACCAACATCACCGGCGTTATCGTTAACAAACTGAACGCACCGGTTGATGAACAGGGTCGTACTCGCCCGGATCTGTCCGAGATTTTCGACGACTCTTCCAAAGCTAAAGTAAACAATGTTGATCCGGCGAAGCTGCAAGAATCCAGCCCGCTGCCGGTTCTCGGCGCTGTGCCGTGGAGCTTTGACCTGATCGCGACTCGTGCGATCGATATGGCTCGCCACCTGAATGCGACCATCATCAACGAAGGCGACATCAATACTCGCCGCGTTAAATCCGTCACTTTCTGCGCACGCAGCATTCCGCACATGCTGGAGCACTTCCGTGCCGGTTCTCTGCTGGTGACTTCCGCAGACCGTCCTGACGTGCTGGTGGCCGCTTGCCTGGCAGCCATGAACGGTGTAGAAATCGGTGCCCTGCTGCTGACTGGCGGCTACGAAATGGACGCGCGCATTTCTAAACTGTGCGAACGTGCTTTCGCTACCGGCCTGCCGGTATTTATGGTGAACACCAACACCTGGCAGACCTCTCTGAGCCTGCAGAGCTTCAACCTGGAAGTTCCGGTTGACGATCACGAACGTATCGAGAAAGTTCAGGAATACGTTGCTAACTACATCAACGCTGACTGGATCGAATCTCTGACTGCCACTTCTGAGCGCAGCCGTCGTCTGTCTCCGCCTGCGTTCCGTTATCAGCTGACTGAACTTGCGCGCAAAGCGGGCAAACGTATCGTACTGCCGGAAGGTGACGAACCGCGTACCGTTAAAGCAGCCGCTATCTGTGCTGAACGTGGTATCGCAACTTGCGTACTGCTGGGTAATCCGGCAGAGATCAACCGTGTTGCAGCGTCTCAGGGTGTAGAACTGGGTGCAGGGATTGAAATCGTTGATCCAGAAGTGGTTCGCGAAAGCTATGTTGGTCGTCTGGTCGAACTGCGTAAGAACAAAGGCATGACCGAAACCGTTGCCCGCGAACAGCTGGAAGACAACGTGGTGCTCGGTACGCTGATGCTGGAACAGGATGAAGTTGATGGTCTGGTTTCCGGTGCTGTTCACACTACCGCAAACACCATCCGTCCGCCGCTGCAGCTGATCAAAACTGCACCGGGCAGCTCCCTGGTATCTTCCGTGTTCTTCATGCTGCTGCCGGAACAGGTTTACGTTTACGGTGACTGTGCGATCAACCCGGATCCGACCGCTGAACAGCTGGCAGAAATCGCGATTCAGTCCGCTGATTCCGCTGCGGCCTTCGGTATCGAACCGCGCGTTGCTATGCTCTCCTACTCCACCGGTACTTCTGGTGCAGGTAGCGACGTAGAAAAAGTTCGCGAAGCAACTCGTCTGGCGCAGGAAAAACGTCCTGACCTGATGATCGACGGTCCGCTGCAGTACGACGCTGCGGTAATGGCTGACGTTGCGAAATCCAAAGCGCCGAACTCTCCGGTTGCAGGTCGCGCTACCGTGTTCATCTTCCCGGATCTGAACACCGGTAACACCACCTACAAAGCGGTACAGCGTTCTGCCGACCTGATCTCCATCGGGCCGATGCTGCAGGGTATGCGCAAGCCGGTTAACGACCTGTCCCGTGGCGCACTGGTTGACGATATCGTCTACACCATCGCGCTGACTGCGATTCAGTCTGCACAGCAGCAGTAATCTCGTCATCATCCGCAGCTTTGCGCTGCGGATATCTGAACCGGAAATAATCACTATTTCCGGTTTTTTATTCTCTTAATCTGCATTAATCCTTTCTGATTATCTTGCTTAACTGCGCTGCATCAATGAATTGCGCCATTTCACTTTGCATACTTACCACTTTGTTTTGTGCAAGGGAATATTTGCGCTATGTCCGCAATCACTGAATCCAAACCAACAAGAAGATGGGCAATGCCCGATACGTTGGTGATTATCTTTTTTGTTGCTATTTTAACCAGCCTTGCCACCTGGGTAGTTCCGGTGGGGATGTTTGACAGTCAGGAAGTGCAGTATCAGGTTGATGGTCAAACAAAAACACGCAAAGTCGTAGATCCACACTCATTTCGCATTCTGACTAACGAAGCAGGCGAACCTGAGTATCACCGCGTACAGCTGTTCACGACGGGCGATGAACGCCCGGGCCTGATGAACTTCCCGTTTGAAGGATTAACCTCAGGATCGAAATACGGGACAGCTGTTGGCATCATCATGTTTATGCTGGTGATTGGCGGCGCGTTTGGCATTGTGATGCGTACAGGAACCATTGATAACGGTATCCTGGCGCTTATTCGCCATACCCGCGGGAATGAAATTCTCTTTATTCCTGCGCTGTTTATTCTGTTTTCACTTGGCGGCGCGGTATTTGGTATGGGAGAAGAGGCCGTCGCCTTTGCCATTATCATCGCACCGCTAATGGTCCGGCTGGGCTATGACAGTATTACCACCGTCCTGGTGACCTATATTGCCACGCAAATCGGTTTTGCCAGTTCGTGGATGAACCCGTTTTGTGTGGTCGTTGCTCAGGGGATTGCCGGCGTTCCGGTGCTTTCTGGCTCCGGGTTGCGCATCGTGGTGTGGGTTATCGCCACTATGATTGGCCTGATCTTTACCATGGTGTACGCCTCACGAGTGAAAAAGAATCCTCTTCTGTCACGCGTGCATGAGTCCGACCGCTTCTTTCGTGAAAAGCAGGCGGATGTTGAACAACGTCCGTTTACCTTTGGTGACTGGCTGGTATTGATTGTCCTGACCGCCGTAATGGTCTGGGTGATTTGGGGCGTGATCGTTAATGCCTGGTTTATTCCAGAAATTGCCAGCCAGTTCTTCACCATGGGTCTGGTGATTGGCATCATCGGCGTTGTTTTCCGCCTTAACGGCATGACGGTTAATACCATGGCTTCATCCTTTACCGAAGGGGCGCGAATGATGATCGCCCCTGCCCTGCTGGTGGGTTTCGCCAAAGGGATTTTGCTGCTGGTCGGTAATGGTGAAGCGGGTGATGCCAGCGTGTTAAATACCATCCTCAACAGCATTGCCAATGCCATTAGCGGTCTGGACAACGCGGTCGCGGCCTGGTTTATGTTGCTCTTCCAGGCGGTATTTAATTTCTTCGTGACGTCCGGTTCTGGTCAGGCGGCGTTAACCATGCCGTTACTGGCACCGCTTGGCGATCTGGTCGGTGTTAACCGTCAGGTTACCGTGCTGGCATTCCAGTTTGGTGATGGCTTCAGTCACATCATTTACCCAACCTCAGCTTCGTTAATGGCAACTCTCGGTGTGTGCAGGGTGGACTTCCGTAACTGGCTGAAGGTGGGCGCGACCCTACTTGGACTGCTGTTTATTATGTCCAGCGTCGTAGTGATCGGCGCTCAGTTGATGGGCTACCACTAAAAATGTTAAGAGCCGCAATTGCGGCTCTTTTTTCATTCTGCCGTTTCAGTCTCTACGGCTTCATTTTTGGCATTGCGCTTCATCCACAACGCCAGCGCTTTCAGCGAGTCTGGAGTGAACTCATCGCAGCGTGCGGTGATTTCTTCCGGCGTCAGCCAGCAAACTTCACTGACTTCATCTTCCTGTAGGGCGAAGGGACCGTGAGAGACGCAGCTGAACAACGCGCCCCAGACACGGCAATTTTTATCTTCGAAATAGAACTGCCCGTGCTCGGCAAAGGGGACACCGGCAATGCCCAACTCTTCTTCCGCTTCGCGACGCGCGGATTCCAGCAGTTGCTCATCGGCCTGAACCACACCGCCTGCGGTCGCATCTAACATGCCGGGTAAAAAGTCTTTTGTCTCGGTACGACGCTGGACCAGAATTTTGCCCATGCCATCATGCACGACGATGTAAGTTGCACGATGACGCAGACACTGTGCCCGCATTTGTTCCCGGCTGGCTTGTGCAATGACTTCGTTCTCTTCATTGACAATATCCACCCATTCAGTACTTGCCAAACGACGCTGTTCCATTATCAGGAAACCTTCTTTTTCTGGCGCTCTTACGGCGCATTTTGAGTTGTGGGTAAATTACGGATTAATCGCGACCTGCGCAATGATACTTTGATCATTGAGTGCGATTACACTAAGTACGTCATTATCCAGCATGCCATAACTCGCCGGATTACCGCCTTTCGGAATACTCACCGAGCCGGGGTTGAAATGGAAAATCTCCCCCCGCTGTTCTGCCACTGGCAGATGGGTATGACCGTACACCAGCACATCGTTCTGGTTTAAAGCAGGTAGATTTTCCGGGCCAAAAAGATGACCATGCGTCAAAAACAGACGTTGTTTTTCCAGTAATACCTGTTGCCACGGCGCGGTTATCGGGAAATGCAGCAGCATTTGATCCACTTCGCTGTCGCAGTTGCCGCGCACAGCGATAACCTTATGTGCCACTTCATTAAGCCGTTCAGCGACTTTGGCTGGCGCGTAACCCTCCGGTAAAGCATTACGCGGGCCGTGATTCAACACGTCGCCAAGGATCACCAGCCACTGGGCACCGCTTTGGGCAAACAACTCCAGAACACGTTCCGTCGCCGGTAACGACCCATGAATGTCCGATGCAAACATCAGTTTCATCACTCACTCCTCGTCGAAAAAACGTAAGCTATGATACTGGATTCTGTCGTTGCTATCAGCCAGATTGCTTCGCCGAAAGTGCAATAAAACGCTGGACAGACGCTCGCTGCCACTGGAATGTCGCATAATCCACCAGGCGTTCTGGCACCTCATCGCCATGTAGTACCAGGCGGTTAATCATTAGCGCCAGATCAGTATCAGCAATGCACCATTCACCAAATAAATTCGGCTGACCCAGTACTAACAAATGTTCTGCCATCGCAAACAGTTTCTCTGCACTGGCTTTTCCCTCGGCCGTTAGTGGCGCTTTTTTCGCCCCCGCAAAGACAACATCCGTCGGACGCTCTTCGCGGATGGGCATCAGATCGCTGCGCAGCCAGGCCTGAATCTGTCGTGCACGCGCACGATTTTCTAAATCAAGCGGATAAATACGTTCCCAGGTCGGTGGCGCAAATCGATCTTCCAGATACTCCGCAATGGCAGAAGATTCACTCAACTCAAAATCATCGATTTGTAATAACGGCACACGGCGTGTCTGACCGTAACCTTGCCACGTCGGCTGCAAATGTTCACCGCTGTCGAGGTCGATGGTCTTGATATGAAACGACAGGCCTTTTTCCTGCAACGCCACCCAGGCGGATAACACATAAGGGGAGAAAAAGTGGGCATCTGACCAAAGCGTGATAGCGGGTTTACTCATTATGTCCTCGGCAATAAAGGGGGCTGGCTATCAAACTATAGAGCCTTTTTGTCACTGTCACGTGACGAATACTCACGTAAGTCGCCGCGCTTTCTATACTTGTGGTGTTCAGATGATTAAACAACCGGAGCTGCAATGATCGATCTCTATTTCGCCCCGACACCCAATGGTCACAAAATTACGCTGTTTCTCGAAGAAGCAGAGCTTGATTATCGCTTGATTAAGGTAGACCTGGGGAAAGGCGGTCAGTTTCGTCCGGAATTTTTGCGCATTTCGCCCAACAACAAAATTCCGGCAATTGTTGATCATTCTCCTGCCGATGGCGGCGAACCGTTAAGCCTCTTTGAGTCTGGTGCCATTTTGTTGTATCTGGCTGAGAAAACAGGACTCTTTTTGAGTCATGAAACGCGTGAGCGCGCCGCCACATTACAGTGGTTATTCTGGCAGGTAGGCGGACTGGGGCCGATGCTTGGGCAAAATCATCATTTTAATCACGCAGCCCCCCAAACCATTCCTTACGCTATTGAACGTTATCAGGTTGAAACTCAGCGTCTTTACCATGTACTGAACAAGCGGCTGGAAAACTCGCCCTGGCTGGGAGGCGAGAACTACAGCATTGCGGATATTGCCTGCTGGCCGTGGGTTAATGCCTGGACTCGCCAGCGAATTGACCTCGCAATGTATCCGGCAGTCAAGAACTGGCATGAGCGGATCCGTTCGCGCCCTGCCACCGGGCAGGCACTGCTAAAAGCACAACTCGGTGATGAGCGTTCGGATAGTTAACAGAAACAGGTTCTCGTGTATTATTTCATCCTAAGTAAAACAACGGAGAACCTGCAATGGCACAACCTGCCGCTATTATTCGTATAAAGAACCTTCGTTTGCGTACGTTTATCGGAATTAAGGAAGAAGAAATTAACAACCGTCAGGATATTGTTATCAATGTGACGATCCACTACCCCGCCGATAAAGCGCGCACTAGCGAAGATATCAACGATGCGCTGAATTATCGCACCGTAACGAAAAACATTATTCAGCATGTAGAGAATAACCGTTTCTCTTTGCTGGAAAAATTAACTCAGGATGTGCTCGATATCGCACGTGAACATCACTGGGTGACGTATGCTGAAGTGGAGATCGATAAACTGCACGCGCTGCGCTACGCCGATTCGGTATCCATGACCTTAAGCTGGCAGCGTTAACCGCCATATCGGGAGGCTGCATGAACATAGTGATCACCGGAGGGACGGGATTAATTGGTCGCCATTTGATTCCGCGTTTGCTGGAGCTGGGCCATCAAATCACGGTAGTGACGCGTAACCCACAGAAAGCCAGTTCCGTTCTCGGCCCTCGGGTGACGCTATGGCAAGGGCTAGCCGATCAAAGCAACCTCAACGGCGTTGATGCGGTAATCAACCTGGCCGGAGAACCGATTGCTGATAAACGCTGGACTCACGAGCAAAAAGAGCGTCTCTGCCAAAGCCGCTGGAATATCACGCAAAAACTGGTCGATTTGATTAATGCCAGCGACACGCCGCCGTCGGTACTCATTTCCGGCTCGGCAACGGGCTATTATGGCGACTTAGGTGAAGTGGTGGTTACCGAAGAGGAACCGCCGCATAACGAATTTACTCATAAACTCTGCGCCCGCTGGGAAGAGATTGCCTGCCGGGCGCAAAGTGACAAAACGCGAGTGTGCCTGCTGCGAACCGGCGTGGTACTGGCACCGGACGGCGGTATTCTCGGTAAAATGCTGCCACCGTTTCGTCTTGGCCTGGGCGGGCCGATTGGTTCCGGTCGGCAGTATCTTGCCTGGATTCATATCGATGATATGGTCAACGGCATTCTCTGGCTGCTGGATAACGAGCTGCGCGGGCCATTTAATATGGTTTCGCCCTACCCGATACGCAATGAACAATTTGCCCATGCGCTCGGTCATGCGCTGCATCGCCCGGCTATTTTGCGCGTCCCCGCAACCGCCATTCGGCTGTTAATGGGCGAATCTTCAGTACTGGTATTAGGTGGACAACGCGCGCTGCCTAAACGGCTGGAAGAAGCGGGTTTTGCGTTTCGTTGGTACGATTTAGAAGAGGCGCTGGCGGATGTCGTTCGCTGATGTGGTTTACTGCAAACATCCGCCAGTTAACTCCCGGTGTTACAGGGTTAGTGGCTTTGCGCTATAAGATCGTCTGGCGATAGTCGGGTCACCATCATAACTAACTCTCTGTCTAAACCTCTATCCAGCATCTCCTGAGCAATACGCAGGGCTTCTTCGCGTTTGCCCAGAATTAATCCATCATTCCGCCCTTCTTCACGTAATCTGTCAGCAATGGTCATCAGTTTCTCCTTTTCTTGTGGTGCGCGTTCTGCTATCTCACCAATAAATGCACGGAAACGCTGGGCATCTCCCGTTTGTAATACATAATTAAACAGGGCTTTTAGCTGTCTGTCATTAGTGTTCCCTGTAACTAGCAGCGAAACAATTTGGTCGACTAATCCCAACAGATCGCGCTGACGAATATGTTTCTGAATTAACTCCAACAGCGCCATTTTGCGGTGTTGCATAATCTCGTCATCCGGCACCACGGTAATATCCACCAACGGAAAAGCCGATGAATATATTTTACGGGCAATCGCAGGCTCAGCAAATTCATCAAGCCAGCAGAGTGAATAAGGATAAGGACTTCTGCAACCATGATAAAACAGCATCGGGATCACCAATGGAAGCTCTTTATAGCCCGCATCAAGATGGTTTTGCATTGCCGCAATGGAATAACGCATCATGCGAAAAGCCATTAATTCTTCCGGCTTACTTTGGTGCTCTATCACTACATAAATATAACCCACTCCCTCCTGCGTTTTCACAGACCACAAGAGGTCGGAATAATATTGCCGCAGGTCGTCATCAATAAAACTGTTTGGTTCCAGTTTAAGCGTCGTTAAATCACACAGTTTGCGCAGCGGCGCGGGAAGATGAATATCAATAAAATCCCGCGCGGTGTCTGGATGGCGTAAAAAAGATTTAAATACCGCATCATGCGGCGTGGAAGTTGTCGATATTGTCATGGCGTTCCGTCACCCCTCAAATTTAAGATGACGCGACAATAACCACGATTAACACCCAATGCAGCAGGCAGTTTTTATCTTTGGACAGCGAATTCAGAAGTATTTTTAGCGGACTGCAACTTTTACATTTCAGCGGAAGCTGACTCGCAAATTCCCCATGAAAATACTCCGGCAGCGTTAGCCACCGGAGAGGAAATTATTTCAGCGATCCCTTAAGGAACTGTTGCAGACGAGGGCTTTGCGGGTTGCCAAATAACTGCTCCGGCGCGCCCTCTTCTTCTATTTTCCCCTGATGGAGGAAAATGACGTGAGTAGAAACATGGCGAGCAAAGCCCATTTCGTGAGTCACTACCACCATGGTTTTCCCCTCTTCTGCCAGTTGCTGCATAATACGTAACACTTCGCCTACCAGTTCAGGATCGAGCGCCGAGGTAGGTTCATCAAACAGTAAAACTTCCGGTTCCATCGCCAGCGCCCGCGCGATAGAAACACGCTGTTGCTGACCGCCGGAAAGATGCACCGGATATTTCCCCTGCGCACGTTCGTCTATCCCGACTTTTGCCAGATACTTCACCGCCCGCTCGCGCGCTTCCTGCTTGCTCAGGCCCAACACCTGAATCGGCGCTTCCATGACGTTTTCCAGCACCGTCATATGGCTCCAGAGATTGAAGTGCTGGAATACCATCGTCAGGCGTGTGCGCAGTAAGCGCAGTTGATTTTTATCGGCGACTTTGAGTTGACCGTCTTTGTCGCGCACCAGATTGATCGTCTGGCCATTGACCACGATCGACCCTTCACTCGGTTTTTCGAGGAAGTTAATGCAGCGCAGAAAGGTACTTTTCCCCGATCCCGACGATCCGATGATGCTTATTACATCTCCGGCATTCGCTTGCAGTGAGACCCCTTTCAGCACTTCATGTTCGCCGTAGCGTTTGTGCAAATCGATAACGTTTAATTTATTCTCGGACATCGTATTCTCAGTGCGTTGAAGAAGGTTTCACATGCTGCAACCAGCGTTTTTCCGCTCTGCGAAAGAGGCTGATCAGGACATAAGAGATGATTAAATAGAGCACCGCGGCAATGCCGAAGGCGGTAAAAGGTTGATACGTGGCGGCGTTAATATCGCGGGCTATTTTCAGCAGATCCGGCACCGTGGCCGTAAACGCCAGCGCAGTAGAGTGCAGCATCAGGATCACTTCATTGCTGTATGCCGGTAACGCAATACGCAGCGCAGAAGGCAAAATAATGCAGCGATACATTTTAAAGGTCGAGAAGCCATAGGCTCTGGCGGCTTCAATTTCCCCATGCGGAACCGAACGGATTGCCCCAGCAAAAATCTCGGTAGTGTAAGCGCAGGTGTTAAGCGTCAGCGCCAGCACGGTACAGTTCAGGCCACTGCGGAAGAAAGCGTTAAGGAATTCGGTTCCCTTAACAATCTCAAGCGTGTACATGCCGGAATAGAACACCAGCAACTGAACATACAGCGGCGTACCGCGAAAAATATAGGTAAATAACCAGATTGGAAACTGGATGTATTTATTACTGGAGACACGACCAATCGCCAGAAACAGCGCCAGGACTCCGCCTATCACTACCGACAAAATAAGCAGCCACAGAGTGATCGCCACACCAGTAAAGCGATAACCGTCGGTCCACAGCAGCGGTTTCCAGTATTCATGTAAGATTTCGATCACAGGTCAGCCCTCTTCACACCCACGGAGTAGCGGCGCTCAAGGAACAGCAGCACACCATTGGAAACAGTGGTGAAAACCAGGTAAATCACGCCACAGACGATGGCGAAATAGAACGGTTCCCAGGTACTTTTGCCTGCCAGTTGGGTGGCTTTGACCACATCTTCCAGGCCGAGTAACGAAACCAGTGCGGTAGATTTGAGGATCACCTGCCAGTTGTTGCCAATGCCTGGCAGGGCGTAACGCATCATCGCCGGAAACATGATCCGCCGAAACACTTGCCCACGAGTAAAACCGAACGCCGTCGCCGCCTCTATATGCCCTTTCGGCACTGCCATAAACGCGCCACGGAACGTTTCGGTAAAATAAGCACCGTAGATAAAACCGAGAGTAATAATACCAGCGACCATCGGATCGATATCAATCTGCCCGACGCCCATCGCCTCCGTCACCGTGTTTAGTGCAATCTGCAAACCGTAGAAAATCAGCAGCATCAACACCAAGTCCGGCACGCCTCGAATCAGCGTGGTGTACCCTTCGAAAATCAGCCCCGAAAGCCGATTTTGCGAGAGCTTACCGCCAGCGCCAATTAAACCGATGATTACAGCGAGCACTACAGAACTGATAGCCAGCTCCAGCGTGACGAGCGCACCCTGTAAAATAACACCTGAAAACCCATACAACATGCTGCCTGTCCTGTCGTGTGTGGTGAATTACCGCCTCTTGTCTCCCTCCGGTTACCCGAAGGGAGCGGGCTTTCTTTCACCGATGGCGATTAACCGCCATAAACATCAAAATCGAAGTACTTTTTCGCTAATTTCTCGTAAGTACCGTCAGCGCGCATTTCGGCAAAGGCTTTGTTCAGTGCCTCGCGCAGTTCGTTATCTTCTTTACGCAGGCCCATGCCGGTCCCTACGCCAAACAGTTTTTCATCTTTAACAGACGGGCCACCGAATTTGTAATCTTTACCGACAGGTTGTTTGAGGAAACCTTCGCTGGCAGCGACCTCATCCTGGAACGCGGCATCAATACGTCCGGCAGTCAGGTCAGAATAAATGTTGTCCTGCCCCTGATACGAGACGATTTCAATGCCTTTTGGTGCCCAATGTTCATTACCGAACGTCTCCTGGGTGGTGCCCTGCAATACGCCTACCCGTTTGCCTTTCAGCGACTCGACTGTCGGCTGAATGTCGGAATTTTTCGCCACCACCAAACGAGAATCGGCAGCGTACAGTTTGTCGGTGAAGGCTATTTCTTGCTGACGTTTTTCCGTAATGGAAAGCGATGACATGATGGCGTCAATCTTCTTCGCTTTTAAGGACGGGATTAACGCATCCAGCGGATTTTCGACAAACGTACATTGCGTATTGATGCGTTTGCATAATTCCTTTGCCAGATCGATATCGAAGCCAACCAGTTCGCCTTGTGAATTTTTTGATTCAAATGGCGCATAGGTCGGGTCGGTACCGATGCGGATGTTTTGCGGAATCGCAGCAAACGCCGCAGTTGCGCTGGAGAAGGCCAGAACCAGAGAGAGCGATAGCACCAGTTTTTTCATAATGTCCTCAACTGACAGTCTTTTTATAGGGAATATTTACAGGTTTGTTACACTTATCGTGCCATAAAATTGACCATCAAGGCAAAATATCCCGCCCCGTTAGACGTATTATTTTTCATTAAAAATGCTTAAGTATGCATTTCAATGCACCACGATAGTGCAACAAACCTGGCGTGCACCATGATGATCATTCCATCAGGTACAGCTTCCCAGCGACGTATCAGTCACCGTAGACATTAAAGTCGAAATACTTTTTCGCCATCTTGTCGTAGGTGCCGTCCTGACGCAGCTCGCCAAGCGCCTTATTGAAGGCAGCCGTCAGTTCAGCATCATCTTTACGTAGCCCTACACCGGTGCCATCACCGAAGTATTTTTTGTCTTTTACTGATGAGCCAGCAAAGGCGAAATCTTTACCAGCAGGTTGCTTGAGGAATCCTTCGCTGGCAGCAACTTCATCTTGTAACGCAGCATCCAGACGTCCTGCAGCCAGATCGGAATAGACCAAATCCTGGTTGGCATAGGCCACCACATCCACGCCTTTGCTACGCCAGGTCTCGTTAGCGTAAGCTTCCTGGGTTGATCCCTGCAGCACACCAACATGTTTACCTTTCAGTGAATCCAGCGTTGGCTGAATCGGTGAACCTTTGGCAGCAATCAAACGAGAATCTGCGGCGTACAGCTTGTCGGAGAAGGCAATCTCCTGCTGACGTTTATCGGTAATGGAAAGCGACGAAATAATGGCGTCGATTTTTTTCGCTTTCAGTGAGGGGATCAGCGCGTCAAAGTCACTGGCAACCCAGGTACATTTCACCTGCATCCGTTTGCACATCTCGTTACCGAGATCGATATCAAAGCCAACAAAATCACCTTTAGCATCTTTCGACGAGAACGGCGCATAGGTGGTATCGGTTCCGATACGTACCGTCTCCGGTAGCGCCGCATAGCTGGAAGCCGCTGCGGAGAGACCGACTAACAAAGACAGAGCGAGAATCGACTTCTTCATACATAACCCTCAAGTGAAAATGGCTTTTTTATGTTGTGTATTGTGTTGTGTGTTTGCAGGCTCTTTCATGCAGGTCTTATGCCATCTTGACGACAACAGTAACATTCAACGTTAAATATGTTAATAAGACGTTGCATTATTGTCCTGAAGTTGAAGATAGCAGGTATAGCGGTTGAATCGCAGCGTTTCGATTGAATGGCAGAAACAAAATGTCGAGGATTTGATCGCGGTTGCAAAATTGCCCTGAAACAGGGCAACAGCGGAGTTATGCGCCCTGCCAGCGGGCAAAGAGATCTTCAGGAAGGGTTATTGCAAACTGGTCAAGAACACGATTAACCGTCTGATTTATCACATCATCAAGGGATTGCGGGCGATGATAAAACGCCGGAACGGGAGGCATAATCACCGCACCGATTTCTGCCGCCTGAGTCATTAAACGCAGATGGCCTAAGTGCAATGGTGTTTCACGCACGCAGAGCACCAACGGGCGACGCTCTTTCAGCACCACATCTGCCGCACGGGTCAGTAAGCCATCAGTATAGCTATGGACAATGCCGGAAAGGGTTTTGATTGAACAGGGTAAAATCACCATCCCCAGCGTCTGGAAAGAACCGGAAGAGATGCTGGCGGAAATATCGCGCGCATCGTGCGTGACATCAGCTAATGCCTGCACTTCGCGCAGGGAAAAACCCGTTTCGAGGGATAAGGTCTGGCGCGCCGCCTGGCTCATCACCAGATGCGTTTCGATATCTGCGACATCGCGCAGAACCTGTAATAAGCGCACGCCATAAATCGCGCCGCTGGCACCGCTGATGCCTACAATGAGTCGTTTCATAAATAGTTGCCCTGTCAGACTTGCAGGCAGACTTTGCAGTATTTCGGCGGGAGTTGCAAGTCAGGGTGCCAGACCGGCACCCTCAGCGAAGGCATCATCCTTCGTTATGCATTTCGAGATTTTCCACTTCGTTCTGACGTTGCACTGCTTTGGCGTCATCATTACGTAACGTATCGAGGAAATCGAGGTAGCCCTGATCAACATCTTTGGTGACGTAGACGCCGTTGAACACCGAGCATTCAAACTGCTGGATATCCGGATTTTCAGCGCGAACGGCGTCGATCAGATCGTTCAGATCCTGGAAAATCAACCCGTCAGCACCGATGATCTGGCGAATTTCATCAACTTCGCGACCGTGAGCGATCAGTTCCGTGGCGCTCGGCATATCAATACCATAAACGTTCGGGAAGCGAATTTCCGGTGCCGCAGAAGCGAGGTACACTTTCTTCGCTCCGGCTTCGCGTGCCATCTCGATAATCTGCTCAGAAGTGGTGCCACGGACGATGGAGTCGTCGACCAGCAGGACGTTTTTATCGCGGAACTCGGCGCGGTTGGCATTCAGTTTACGGCGCACGGACTTACGACGCAGCTGCTGGCCCGGCATGATAAAGGTGCGGCCAACATAGCGGTTTTTAACGAAGCCCTGGCGGTACGGTTTGCCCAGAATACGAGCAATTTCCAGCGCGATATCACACGAGGTTTCTGGGATCGGGATCACCACGTCGATATCCAGATCTTCCCATTCGCGGGCAATTTTCTCGCCCAGTTTCGTGCCCATATTCACACGCGCGCTGTAAACGGAAATTTTGTCGATGAACGAGTCCGGGCGAGCAAAGTATACATACTCAAACAGGCACGGATTGCTGACCGGATTGTCAGCACATTGACGGGTAAACAACTGCCCTTCTTCAGTGATGTAAATCGCTTCGCCCGGCGCGACGTCACGCAGGAAATCAAAGCCCAGCGTATCGAGCGCTACGCTTTCGGAAGCGACCATATATTCTGTACGGTTCTCGTCAATATCACGTTTTCCCAGTACCAGCGGACGAATCCCGTTTGGATCGCGGAAAGCAACCATACCGTGGCCGATAATCATCGCCACACAGGCATATGCGCCGCGGATTAAGCGGTTTGTGGCAGCAATGGCAGCGAAAATATTGTCGGCTTCCAGCGGGTAGTGGCGGAAGTTGTCCAGCTCGCTAGCGAAGATATTAAGCAGAATTTCCGAGTCGGAAGTGGTGTTGATGTGGCGGCGTTTTTCTTCAAACAGTTTTTTACGCAACTCGTGAGCGTTGGTCAGATTGCCGTTGTGGGCAAGCGTAATGCCATACGGGGAGTTAACGTAAAACGGCTGCGCTTCAGAGGCGCTGGAGCTGCCAGCCGTAGGGTAACGCACATGACCAATGCCCATATTGCCCTGCAAACGCTGCATATGGCGAGCTTCAAATACATCGCTCACCAGCCCGTTCGCTTTACGCAAACGGAAGCAGTTATTGGCATCTATGGTGATGATGCCGGCGGCATCCTGACCGCGATGCTGAAGCACCGTTAAGGCATCATAAATCGACTGGTTAACCGGCATAACACCGGCGATACCGACAATACCGCACATACGTCTTTTTCCTCGTTAAGCCACATCTCAGAGCACTTACGCTCTGGGCAAGAAACTTGACGAGCTTTGCAGATAATCAAAAAACCATCTGATGATAAAACTGAACTGCGGGATCAGCTGTGATTTGCTCCAGTCTTCGCTTTTCGACACCCCGGTAAAGGAGTCGAGAAAGAATAGAATGGCGGCAACAATCAACACACCGCGCAACGCACCGAAACAGACGCCCAGCACCCGATCGGTGCCTGACAACCCCGTTTTCTCCACCAGCTGGCCTATCACGAAGTTCACGATAGCACCAACGATCAGGGTAGCGATAAATAGTACCGCGATGGCAATCCCATTTCGAACCAGTTCGTCTTCAAAGCCCGTAAACCAGACTGACAGGTAAGTGTAGTAATGACTGGCAACAAAGAAAGCACAACCCCATGTCACCAGCGATAACGCTTCACGAACAAAGCCGCGGATCAGGCTAACCAGAGAGGAAAAAGCAATCACCGCGATTATGGCGTAATCAATCCAGACCATATGTGTCCCACGATTTTACGCCCTGTCATCCTGTTCGGGGCGCATTCTAACAGAAAAAGAAAACGTTTGCGTAGGGATTTCCTTCCCGCGCATCAATAAAAATGGCGCTGAAAAAATATTCAACGCCATCGACTTTTTATGCCTTTGCGGCATCGTGCAATGCGTGTCGGATGCGGCGTAAACGCCTTATCCGACCTACGGTTCTAACCCTGCCCAGTCCTGATAAGACGCGCCAGCGTCGCATCAGGCAAGGCCGTATTAATTCGGCGTATAGCCCATTACCACGCCACTTAAGCCAGAAAGTTGCTTCAACTCACCCAGCGAACCTTTCAGCTTATCTTTCGAGGCATCCGGCCCAACCAGAATACGGGTAATTTTACCCTGCACTGGCGTGGATGGCGACGTATAAACCCGATAACCGGCACCGCGCAGCTTACCGACAATCTCATTCACTTTATCGGCATTTTTCAGCGCACCCAGTTGCACAACATAGGCTTTACCCGTCGGTGCAGCTTTTTCTTCCACGACCGGCTTCGGTTCTGGCTTCGGCGCAGGTGGTGCTTCAACCTTTGGTTTAGGCGGCTCCACCGGTTTCGGCTTCGGTGGGGCGACCGGTGCAGGTTCCGGTTCAAACTCGGTGTTATTGGCTGCAATAGTGGCCGGATCGAGCGACGGTGCTGCGGCATCACCTGCCCGCACCTCTTCCGCTGCGCCTTCCGGCGGCTGCGTCGGCAACGCCTGGGTGGCGGCTGGCATCATATCAGGCTCATCGCGATCGCCCGCTTTTGGAACCAGCGGGATAGCCGCAAACTCATCCTGATAATGTTTTTTCTGCCCGTCCAGCAGCCCTGGAAGTACAATCACCCCCAGCGCCACCAGCACGATCGTGCCCACTAACCGATTCTGAAACTTACTTGCCACCGCTTCTCCTCGCGTCAATCACTTCCATGACATGTGCGACCGTGTGGAAAGAACCACACACCAGCACGGTGTCTTCCGCTTTAGCGTCCGCCATTGCGGCATCCCATGCCTGCGCAACGCTATCAAATGATTTGCCGTTACCCAAATGCTCAAGCAGTTGTTCTGCCGTGGCACCGCGCGGCCCTTCCAGTGGCGCACAATACCAGTCATCAACCACGCTTTTCAACCAGGCCAGAGTTCCGGCAATATCTTTATCATGTAGCATACCGATAACCGCCAGCACGCGCCCGTTTTTCGGTAGCGCTTTCATACGCCCGGTGAGATATTCCGCCGCATGTGGATTATGCGCGACATCAAAAATAACGCGTGGCGACTCGCTCACAATCTGGAAACGTCCCGGCAAAATTGCGCTGGCAATCCCGTCGCGAATGGCATTTTCACTGACTTCCAGCCCGCTGGCACGCAGTGCCGCCAGCGCCGTTGCGGCATTCGGTTGCGGGACAAGCGGCAACGGCAGATTTTCCAGCGTGCCGTGAGCATCGCTAAACGTCCAGTCATGATCGGTGACGGAATAGTTCCACTCAACGCCCCGACGTTGTAACAGTGCACCTTTTTCCTGCGCCACATCAGCAATGGTAGAAGGCATTTCCGGCTCACCGACAATTGCCGGTTTTTCGCTGCGAAAGATGCCTGCTTTCTCGCGACCAATACTTTCGCGATCTGGCCCCAGCCAGTCGGTATGATCCAGCGCAATACTGGTTACTACCGCGACATCGGCATCGACAATATTGGTTGCGTCCAGACGACCGCCCAGCCCTACTTCCAGAATCACCACGTCAAGTTGTGCCTGCTTGAACAGCCACAACGCCGACAGCGTACCGTACTCGAAATAGGTCAGGGAAATATCACCGCGTGCCGATTCAATCTCCGCAAAAGAGGCGGTGTGGGCCGATTCCGGCAATTCCTGGCCCTGCACACGTACGCGCTCGGTATAACGCACCAGATGAGGCGAACTGTAGACGCCCACTTTGTACCCTGCCGCCATCAGAATCGACTCCAGCGTACGGCAGGTGGTGCCTTTGCCATTCGTACCCGCAACGGTAAACACAAATGGCGCTGGTTTCAGGACGCCAAGACGCGCCGCGACCAGGCTCACGCGCTCAAGGCCGAGATCGATAGTTTTACTGTGCAGGTTTTCCAGATAAGAAAGCCACGAAGCCAGAGGCGACGCGGCTTGAGGAGTGCGTTTGATAATCATGGTATCCGCTGATTCGTTACGGTGAGAATAGCAAAAGGGCAGAGCCAGTGGCCCTGCCCTTATCAGTTATCAGGCCTCAGGTTCCTGATCCGGTACCGGGGGTACCACTACGCCTTCACGCGGCGCTTCAGGATTCGGCGCTGGCAGATTCATCAACTTCGCCAGAATGCTCGCCAGTTTCAGGCGCATTTCCGGACGACGGACGATCATGTCGATCGCGCCTTTCTCGATCAGGAATTCACTGCGCTGGAATCCAGGCGGCAGTTTTTCGCGAACGGTCTGTTCGATAACACGCGGACCGGCAAAGCCGATTAACGCTTTCGGTTCAGCGATGTTGAGATCGCCCAGCATGGCGAAACTTGCAGAAACACCGCCCATCGTCGGGTCGGTCAGCACGGAGATGTACGGCAAGCCGCGCTCCTGCATTTTTGCCAGTGCCGCAGAGGTTTTCGCCATCTGCATCAGCGACATCAGTGCTTCCTGCATACGTGCGCCACCAGAGGCGGAGAAGCAGATCAGCGGGCAGTTATCTTCCAGCGCCTGCTCAACGGCACGCACGAAACGTGCACCCACAACAGACCCCATTGAACCGCCCATAAAGGCGAACTCGAATGCCGCAGCGACAACCGGCATTCCATACAGAGTGCCTTTCATCACCACCAGCGCATCTTTTTCGCCGGTTTCTTTCTGCGCAGATGCCAGACGGTCTTTATACTTCTTGGAGTCACGAAACTTCAGCACATCTTTCGGCTCAAGCTCGCTACCCAGCTCCACAAGGCTTCCTTCATCTAACAGGCTATGCAGGCGATTACGCGCTGTCATACGCATGTGATGGTCACACTTCGGACAGACCTCAAGATTACGTTCCAGCTCAGCGCGGTATAAAACCTGACCGCAGCTATCACACTTAGTCCACACCCCTTCAGGAATGCTCGCCTTGCGGGTGGGAGTAATGTTGCTTTTAATTCGTTCAATCCAGCTCATTAGGGACCTTTCTGTCTGAACCTGGTTCGATGCCAGTTTTATCTTTGGGGACGCATAATGCCATTTTTGCCCCCAACAGACCATGAATGTTGCACATTAAAACATAACAGCCCGAAACTTTGGATAAAAAAGTGGTCGAACCGCGGAGTTACTTTTTATTTTGCGGCGCGTGCCGCAGCGCGTTTGTGACGGATTATTTCGATGACGCCCGGCAAAATAGAAACCACAATAATCCCGACGATCAGCAGCTTAAGGTTATCCTGAACCATCGGGATTGTACCGAAGAAATAGCCTGCGTAGGTAAAAAGCAGTACCCACAACAGTGCGCCGATCACGTTATAAGCGGCGAAATGACGGTACGACATGTGGCCCATTCCCGCAACAAACGGGGCGAACGTTCTGACGATCGGCACAAAACGGGCGAGAATAATCGTTTTGCCGCCATGTTTCTCATAAAACTGATGGGTTTTGTCGAGATAACTGCGACGGAAAATTTTCGAATTGGGATTACTGAACAACTTTTCACCGAACAACCGCCCGATAGTGTAATTGACCGCGTCACCCACAATCGCGGCGATCAGCATCAGCACCACCATCATATGGACGTTGAGATCGTTGGTTTCCAGTGATGCCAACGCTCCGGCAACAAACAGCAATGAATCACCCGGTAAAAACGGCGTTACCACCAGACCGGTTTCACAGAACAAAATTAAGAACAAAATGGCATAAACCCAGACGCCGTACTCCGCGACCAGCTCTGCCAGATGCACGTCAATGTGCAGGATAAAATCGATGAGGAAATAAATCAGGTCCATATTTGCCTATGCCTTGTACTCGTCATCTTTCAGGCTGTAACTACGTTGGCTACAGCCTGAAATGTTCCGAGCATTATTCTCGTTAGTCCGCCAGAAATAGCGGGCCCATTGGCGGTTTTGGAAGATCATACCGGTCAGGGTAATCCACCGCGACCAGATACAGCCCTTCCGCTTTTGCCGTTGCTGCCGCCAGCGTTCTGTCCTTTGCCGCCAGCAACTCTGCTATCCAGCTCTCCGGCTGGTTGTGGGCACCGACTTCCATCAGGCTGCCGACAATATTCCTGACCATATGATGTACAAAAGCATTCGCTTTAATATCTACCACCACATAAGGACCGTGACGCGTGACATTAATATGCATAACGTTGCGCCACGGGGTTCGGGACTGGCACTGCACCGCACGGAACGAGGTGAAATCATTCTCGCCCAGCAAGCATTGCGCAGCCCGATGCATCCGTTCAGCGTCCAGCGGTTCGTAAAAATGGGTTACCCCTTTACTCAGTACCGCCGGGCGCAGCCGATGATTGTAGATGATGTAGCGATAACGGCGAGCCGTGGCGCTAAATCGGGCATGAAAATCATCAGGTACAGCTTTAACCCAACGCACAGCGATGTCACCAGGTAAATTCGCATTTACGCCCAAGGTCCACGCCGCGTCTTTGCGCAGCGCGGTTGTTTCGAAATGCACAACCTGCCCGGTACCGTGTACCCCTGCGTCAGTACGCCCGGCGCAGAAGACGGTGATGGGTTCGTTCGCCACCTGGGAGAGCGCCTTTTCCAGCTTCTCCTGCACACTGCGAACTTCGTTCTGCCGTTGCCAGCCGTAATACTTACTGCCGTCGTACTCAATGCCCAGCGCAATTTTATAAACTGGCGGTTGTTGCTGGTCGGACATTAGTACAGATACTCCTGCACCAGTTTCTCGGCGATTTTTACTGCCATCAGCGCGCCGCCAAAGCGAACGTTATCGGCCACCGACCAGAACTGGACTTGCTCCGGCATACCGTAGTCATTACGCACGCAGCCAACAGAAAGATGCGGCGTACCCGAAGCATCACCTACCTGAGTTGGGAATTCGTTCTCTTCAGAGAGCACAATATCTTCGCCTTGAACAAACGCATCACGCGCTTCTTCTGCTGCCAGTGGACGCAGAGCTTCAAAGTTGACCATCTGGGCATGACCGTAGAATACCGGTGCCTGGACGACGCTAGCCGAAATCATCAGCCCTTCGTCCTGCAGGATTTTGCGTACTTCGTCAACGATACGACGTTCTTCACGCACGCTACCTTCGCTATCCGGCAGTAACGGCAGCATGTTGAACGCCAGCTGACGCCCGAAGAAATCTTCTTCGTCAATCGGAATGCCGTTGAGCAATTTCGCACTCTGCCCCGCTAACGCATCGACCGCTTTTTTGCCCTGGGCGGAGGCTGAAATCAGGCTGGTAACGCTGATACGTGATAAACCGCCCTGATCGATTAACGGTTTCAGTGCCGCCAGCAGCTGGCTGGTCAGACTGTCTGGTACGGCGATGACATTCCGGTTCCGGTAATCTGTCAGTACAAACGGGTTTACTTCCGGCACCACCAGCGGTACGTCGGGTTCGAGAGCAAACAATCCACTGCTGTCGATCACCAGGCAACCTGAGTTGGTCGCTTCTTCAACCCAGGCAGCGGTAGCTTCTTTGCCTGCGACAAAAAATGCCAGCTGCGCCTGCGTCCAGTCGAATTCAGCGGCATCCTGCACGGTGATTGTCTTACCACCAAAGCGCAGTTGTTCGCCTGCGCTTTCGTTACGTGCCAGTGCATAAATTTCCCCAACCGGGAACTGACGTTCAGCCAGCGTTTCAAGCAGGGCTTCGCCCACAGCGCCAGTTGCGCCCAGGACGGCAATGTTCCAGCCTTCAGACATGGTGGTTTACTCCAGAAATAGCAAAGCTCCCTGCCAATGTTACAGCAGAGAGCATGAAGAAGAGATTAACGTGCCGGATGATGAACGGCGTTAAAACCCAGTTTACACAGCAATGATGCCGCACTGGCGTCATCACAAATTACATACAGAGATGACCATTCACGGCGCTCAAGATAGTTTTTGCGCAGTTTATCGAACTCACCCGGTATCCCGGCGACTTTACGCAGCGGTGCGTCATCGCGGCGCACATCATACACCAAATGCACCAGCCTTTTCAGCGTCGGTTGATCGAGCGGGCCATGCAGCGTAATGCGACCAAACTCTGGCGCGGGCAGTAATGTATCCAGCGCAACGTGCTGTTCATGCCCAATAAACTTGCTATAGGCTTCAAACACTTGCGTAGTACCGCGTGCTTTACCTTCCAGGGTATAACCTGCGATATGCGGCGTGCCGATATCCACTTTTGTCAGCAACTCCACGTTAAGTTCCGGTTCGCCTTCCCAGACATCCAGCACTACGCTTAACTTCTGGCCTTCATTCAGGCAGGTCAGCAACGCAGTATTATCGACGACTGCGCCACGGCAGGCGTTAATCAGAATCGCTCCCGGCTTCAGGCTACGGATCAGTTTTTCATCCGCCAGATGCAGCGTTTTGTACGGCCCATCTTTGAAGAGTGGCGTATGGAAAGTCAGAATATCCGCATGCTGAACTAATTCATCCAGCGAGCGGAAATCACCCTCATCCCCACGGTCAGCGCGAGGCGGATCGCAAAGCAATGTTTTAATCCCTAACGCTTCCAGTCGCGCCTGCAATCGACGTCCAACGTTACCAACGCCCACGATCCCCACCGTACGGTCGTGCAGTGAAAATCCATCGCGTTCGGCAAGCATCAGTAGTGAGGAGAAAACATATTCCACCACCGCAATCGCATTACAGCCAGGTGCAGCGGAAAAACCAATTCCCGCCTGCTTTAACCATGCTTCATCGACATGGTCGGTCCCCGCGGTGGCAGTGCCAACAAATTTAATGGGTTTTCCTGCCAGCAAAGATTCATTCACTTTCGTGACCGAACGCACCATCAGCGCATCCGCGTCTGCCAGTTGAGCGACGGGGATTGGACGCCCGGGAACCGCGGTCACCTCACCCAAACGGCTAAATAAGTCGCGGGCATAAGGCATATTTTCATCAACAAGGATTTTCACGTTTGTGTTACCTGTATGAGACGAGAGTTAACCGGACAAGTGTGCCATAATCTCGCGGCCAGGCATACTTGCGAAGATTTCAGGTATAAGGATACGTAATGATACAACCTATTTCCGGCCCTCCTCCTGGGCAACCACCAGGTCAGGGAGATAACCTGCCGTCTGGCGCGGGCAATCAGCCTTTATCCAGTCAGCAACGTACTTCGCTGGAAAGCTTAATGACGAAAGTGACCTCACTGACGCAACAGCAAAGAGCAGAACTGTGGGCGGGTATCAGGCACGATATTGGTCTGTCGGGAGATTCACCGCTGCTTTCGCGTCACTTCCCTGCCGCTGAACACAACCTGGCGCAACGTCTGCTGGCCGCGCAAAAAAGCCATTCTGCCCGCCAGCTTTTAGCGCAATTAGGGGAGTATTTACGTCTGGGGAATAATCGTCAGGCGGTCACGGATTATATCCGTCATAACTTTGGTCAGACGCCGCTGAATCAGCTCTCACCGGAGCAATTAAAAACCATTCTCACCCTGTTGCAGGAAGGGAAGATGGTTATTCCGCAACCGCAGCAGCGCGAGGCGACCGACCGTCCTTTATTACCGGCGGAGCACAATGCGCTCAAACAGCTGGTGACCAAACTTGCGGCGGCAACGGGGGAACCCAGCAAGCAGATCTGGCAATCGATGCTGGAACTATCCGGGGTGAAAGATGGCGAGTTAATTCCAGCGAAACTGTTTAACCATCTGGTGACCTGGTTGCAGGCGCGCCAGACGCTAAGCCAGCAAAATACGCCGACACTGGAATCACTACAGATGGCGCTAAAACAACCTTTAGATGCCAGTGAACTGGCGGCGTTATCGGCATATATCCAGCAAAAATATGGCCTTTCTGCGCAATCATCGCTTTCTTCTGCCCAGGCCGAGGATATTCTTAATCAGCTTTATCAACGGCGGGTTAAAGGGATTGATCCGCGTGATATGCAACCGCTGCTTAATCCTTTTCCACCGATGATGGACACGTTGCAAAATATGGCAACGCGTCCCGCGCTGTGGATACTGTTAGTCGCGATTATCCTGATGCTGGTCTGGCTGGTTCGTTAGCCCCGACGAAATGACAGTATCGTGACAATAATTCCCAGCACCGCAGAGATCGCCCCGGCAAGAAATACCGAAGAGTAACCAAACGTGGTCGCCAGCATTCCCGCCAGCGGCCCGGAGACGCCGAGGGCGATATCCTGAAACGCGGCGTAACCGCCCAGTGCGGTGCCGCGAACTTGTGAGGGGACGCGTTTAACCACCTCCACGCCCAGCGCAGGAAAGATAAGCGAACATCCGGCTCCGGTTAACGCCGCGCCCGCTAATGCGACCCACGCACCTGGGGCTTGCCAGAGCAGCAACAAGCCCACCGTTTCTACAAGCAGAGAGACAATCGCCACTTTCACGCCGCCAAAACGGTCCGGCATCCAGCCAAACATGACGCGCATCACGACAAATGCGCCGCCAAACGCGGTAAGAGTAAAGCCCGCCATCGCCCATCCTTTGCTGGCAAAGTAGAGCGAAACGAAAGTCCCGATAACCGCAAAACCAACGCCTTGTAGTGCCAGCCCTAACCCTGGTTTCCAGATAAACCCGACAACGCTCCACAGCGATGGACGTTCTCCCGCCAGGGCCGGTACTTTGCGCACTGTGCCGTTACAGGCCCACGCCAGTAAGGGTAATACCATTGTGGTGATCGCCAGTGCGGCAAAACCGTAATGGCTATGAATCAACAGGCCAAGCGGAGCACCAACAGCGAGGGCACCGTAAATCGCCATTCCATTCCATGACATCACTTTGCCAGAGTGTTTTGGCCCTACGATGCCTAACCCCCAGGTCAGAGCGCCTGTCAGTAACTGGCTTTCACCAAACCCAAGAATCAAACGCCCGATGACCAACAGGGCAAATTTGAACGGTGCGGAGACAGGCAAAATCGCCGCCAGCAGCAACGCGCCGCCAGCCAGACCACAAGCTAACATCCCCTGAAGCGCCGAACGTTTTGCACCATATTGATCGGCCAGTCGCCCGGCATAGCCACGCGTCAGCACCGTAGCCAGAAACTGAATCCCGACGGCAATCCCGACCATGGTATTGCCATAGCCCAGATCATGATGAACAAACAGCGGGATAACCGGCAACGGCAGCCCTACGGTCATGTAGGTGAGAAAAACCGCAAAAGCGATGCGGAAGAGCGAAAAATTGGCAGAAGATCGTGTTTCGGTTTGGCTTACAGCAGTCATGCATTACTCCAGAATGCAGCGCAAGGCGAGGAGTATCCCCGTCTCATCTCTCTGGTTTCAGGGTTACAGTGCGTTGGCAGGATTTAACGCGTACGTCTTTTCAGAAGGAAATCGACAAAGCGGGAAGTTTGCCTGGAACTGGCGGCGATTGTCAATGATGTGAAAAAGGGAACCATCAGGTTCCCTTTTGCGTTAGTGCCGGAGGCCGCATTGGCGCGTAACGTCGGATGCGACGCTGGCGCGTCTTATCCGACCTACTCCGACTACTCCGACTACTCCGACCTACTGCGAATTAATCTTTCAGCTTGCGCATTACCAGCGTGGCGTTGGTGCCGCCGAAGCCGAAGCTGTTAGACATAACGGTGGTCAGTTCGCGATCGGTCGTTTCGGTCACGATGTTCAGACCTGCAGCCTGCTCGTCCAGCTCTTCAATGTTGATGCTCGGGGCGATAAAGCCGTGTTCCAGCATCAGCAGAGAGTAGATAGCTTCCTGTACGCCAGCAGCGCCCAGAGAGTGACCGGTCATGGCTTTGGTTGCAGAAATCGCCGGGCTCTTATCGCCGAACACTTCACGGATAGCTGCCAGCTCTTTCACGTCGCCAACCGGAGTCGAAGTACCGTGGGAGTTCAGGTAATCGATTGGGGTATCAACGCCATGCATCGCCATCTTCATGCAGCGTACTGCGCCTTCGCCAGACGGAGCAACCATGTCTGCACCATCAGAGGTTGCGCCGTAGCCAACGATTTCAGCATAGATGTGAGCACCACGCGCCAGCGCGTGTTCCAGCTCTTCAACCACTACCATACCGCCGCCGCCAGCGATAACGAAACCGTCACGGTGAGCGTCGTAAGTACGGGAGGCTTTTTCCGGGGTGTCGTTGTATTTAGTAGACAGCGCACCCATTGCGTCGAATTCGCAAGCCATTTCCCAGCACAGCTCTTCGCCGCCGCCAGCAAACACGATGTCCTGTTTGCCCAGTTGGATCTGCTCTACTGCGTTACCGATACAGTGTGCGGAAGTCGCACACGCGGAGCTGATGGAGTAGTTAACGCCATGAATTTTAAACGGGGTGGCGAGGCAGGCAGAAACGCCGGATGCCATCGCTTTGGTGACCACATACGGGCCAACCGCTTTCAGGCCGCGCGGGCCGCGCATTGCGTCAGCGCCGAACACCTGGAAACGCGGGGAGCCGCCGCCGGAACCTGCAATCAGGCCAACGCGCGGGTTATTCTGGTAAGCTTCCGGAGAGAGGCCCGCATCAGCGATTGCCTGCTCCATAGAAAGGAATGCATAAATGGATGCGTCGCTCATAAAGCGCACAACTTTGCGGTCAATGAGGCCAGTGGTATCCAGTTTTACGTTGCCCCAGACGTGGCTACGCATGCCGGAATCCTTCAGCTCCTGAGAGAAAGTGATCCCTGAACGTCCTTCACGCAGAGATGCCAGGACTTCCTGCTGGTTATTACCGATGCTGGAAACAATGCCCAGGCCAGTAATCACTGCACGTTTCATTCAATACCTCTGTAAGTCGCACATAGAGTAAGTTTCGAATGCACAATAGCGTACACTTGTACGCCGAACAAGTCCGATCAGCCATTTAATAGAGAAATTTGCGCAGCCTTACACACATCGCTAAGATCGAGCCACCGCCTGTAAGACGAGTAACTTACGTGAAACACTACTCCATACAACCTGCCAACCTCGAATTTAATGCTGAGGGTACACCTGTTTCCCGAGATTTTGACGATGTCTATTTTTCCAACGATAACGGGCTGGAAGAGACGCGTTATGTTTTTCTGGGAGGCAACCAATTAGAGGTACGCTTTCCTGAGCATCCACATCCTCTGTTTGTGATAGCAGAGAGCGGCTTCGGCACCGGATTAAACTTCCTGACGCTATGGCAGGCATTTGATCAGTTTCGCGAAGCGCATCCGCAAGCGCAATTACAACGCTTACATTTCATTAGTTTTGAGAAATTTCCCCTCACCCGTGCGGATTTAGCCTTAGCGCATCAACACTGGCCGGAACTGGCTCCGTGGGCAGAACAACTTCAGGCGCAGTGGCCAATGTCCTTGCCCGGTTGCCATCGTTTATTGCTCGATGAAGGCCGCGTGACGCTGGATTTATGGTTTGGCGATATTAACGAACTGACCAGCCAACTGGACGATTCGCTAAATCAAAAAGTAGATGCCTGGTTTCTGGACGGCTTTGCGCCAGCGAAAAACCCGGATATGTGGACGCAAAATCTGTTTAACGCCATGGCAAGGTTGGCGCGTCCGGGCGGCACGCTGGCGACATTTACGTCTGCCGGTTTTGTCCGCCGCGGTTTGCAGGACGCCGGATTCACGATGCAAAAACGTAAGGGCTTTGGGCGCAAACGGGAAATGCTTTGCGGGGTGATGGAACAGACATTACCGCTCCCCTGCTCCGCGCCGTGGTTTAACCGCACGGGCAGCAGCAAACGGGAAGCGGCGATTATCGGCGGTGGTATTGCCAGCGCGTTGTTGTCGCTGGCGCTATTACGGCGCGGCTGGCAGGTAACGCTTTATTGCGCGGATGAGGCCCCCGCACTGGGTGCTTCCGGCAATCGCCAGGGGGCGCTGTATCCGTTATTAAGCAAACACGATGAGGCGCTAAACCGCTTTTTCTCTAATGCGTTTACTTTTGCTCGTCGGTTTTACGACCAATTACCCGTTAAATTTGATCATGACTGGTGCGGCGTCACGCAGTTAGGCTGGAATGAGAAAAGCCAGCATAAAATCGCACAGATGTTGTCAATGGATTTACCCGCAGAACTGGCTGTAGCCGTTGAGGCAAATGCGGTTGAACAAATTACGGGCGTTGCGACAAATTGCAGCGGCATTACTTATCCGCAAGGTGGTTGGCTGTGCCCAGCAGAACTGACCCGTAATGTGCTGGAACTGGCGCAACAGCAGGGTTTGCAGATTTATTATCAATATCAGTTACAGAATTTATCCCGTAAGGATGACTGTTGGTTGTTGAATTTTGCAGGAGATCAGCAAGCAACACACAGCGTAGTGGTACTGGCGAACGGGCATCAAATCAGCCGATTCAGCCATACGTCGACTCTCCCGGTGTATTCGGTTGCCGGGCAGGTCAGCCATATTCCGACAACGCCGGAATTGGCAGAGCTGAAGCAGGTGCTGTGCTATGACGGTTATCTCACGCCACAAAATCCGGCGAATCAACATCATTGTATTGGTGCCAGTTATCATCGCGGCAGCGAAGATACGGCGTACAGTGAGGACGATCAGCAGCAGAATCGCCAGCGGTTGATTGATTGTTTCCCGCAGGCACAGTGGGCAAAAGAGGTTGATGTCAGTGATAAAGAGGCGCGCTGCGGTGTGCGTTGTGCCACCCGCGATCATCTGCCAATGGTAGGCAATGTTCCCGATTATGAGGCAACACTCGTGGAATATGCGTCGTTGGCGGAGCAGAAAGATGAGGCGGTAAGCGCGCCGGTTTTTGACGATCTCTTTATGTTTGCGGCTTTAGGTTCTCGCGGTTTGTGTTCTGCCCCGCTGTGTGCCGAGATTCTGGCGGCGCAGATGAGCGACGAACCGATTCCGATGGATGCCAGTACGCTGGCGGCGTTAAACCCGAATCGGTTATGGGTGCGGAAATTGTTGAAGGGTAAAGCGGTTAAGGCGGGGTAATCTGCTCTCGCAGTGTTTGCCGGATGCGGCGTGAACGCCTTATCCGACCTACGTGTGACGTGTAGGCCTGATAAGACGCGATAAGCGTCGCATCAGGCATGGTGCTCCAGACGCCGCAACTTACTGCTGTGACGCCTGCTGAAACAGGTTTTCCCACATATCGGTCACCAGCGCCTGGTCACGCGGCGACAATTCACCGGCACCAATGGCTTTTTCCAGACTCTGGCTAACGGTCGTATGCACCGCCTGAGCGGAGTGGTCATCACCACTTTCCAGTTCTGCGATGGCTAATGTCAGGTGGCCACGCAAATACCCACTGGCAAACAACTCATCATCACTGGCATGGTCAACCATACCGTCGATTAATGCCAGAATGCGTGATTCAAACTCCGCGATCATCTTCTTTCCTCATTGTAAAACGTGGCGCTGGCTTTAGTTGAGCGCTTCCGGCCACGGGAACTGTTCCGCCGTAAGTTCCGGCGTGTGATAATAATTTTGTAGTGCTTTAATGAAGCGTGCCGGGCGTTCAGGAATGCCGTTTGCTAGGTAATCCATCACCTGCGCATGTACCCGCCGTTGAAACACCACACGATCCGGTTCGAAGTCGCCTTCCAGATTGTCGCAACTGACGTTAAACGGATATCCCGCCGCCACACAGAACAACCAGTCGAGTGCCTGCGGCTTCACTTCAACATCTTCAAACTGGCTTTGCGTTTGGGCATCACGCCCATCCGGGCAATACCAGTAGCCGAAATCAACCAGCTCACGGCGCGCTTTTCCGGCAATACACCAGTGCGAAATCTCATGAATTGCGCTGGCATAAAAGCCGTGGGCAAAGACAATTCGGTTATACGGTACTTCCGCATCAGCAGGAAGATAGATCGGTTCGTCGTCGCCTTTAATCAGACGGGTATTAAATTCATCGGCAAAGCAGCTATTAAAAATTTCAATCAACTGCTCATAGTGGTGTGTACTGTTCATTAGTTCATCCCCAACCAGTGGAGGATCTCCTGTCCGTGGCTATCGTAAAGTAATTTGGCACTCATCACCGCCGAGACGATAACAATCATCGGGCGGATCAGCTTTTGTCCTTTGCTCAACACCAGCCGTGAACCCATGCGCGCGCCGAGGAACTGCCCCACCAGCATCACAAAGCCCGTCGCCCAAATCACTTTGCCGCCGAGAATAAACAGCAGCAGACCGCCAATGTTTGACGTTGCGTTGAGTAATTTGGCGTGAGCCGTGGCTTTGGCGAGGTTGAATCCGCACAGCGTAACGAAGGCCAGCGCGTAAAACGATCCGGCAGCCGGGCCAAAGAATCCGTCATAAAAACCGACGCAGCCACCGGCAATTAACGCGAAGGGTAAACCGTACATCCGGCGCTGGCGATCTTCTTCACCCAGCTTTGGCATCAGCAAGAAATAGAGGCCGATACAAATCACCAGAATGGGCAAAATCTGCCGTAAGACATCAGCCTGAACGTACTGTACCAACAGTGCGCCGCTCATTGAGCCGACAAAGGTCATGGCAATATTGAGTTTCTGATCGCTTAAACTAACCACTTTGCGGCGAATAAAGTAGATAGTGGCGGAAATAGAGCCGCCGCAGGCTTGCAGTTTATTGGTTGCCAACGCGTTAGCGGGAGACATTCCCGCTGCCATCAATGCCGGAATGGTGAGTAACCCACCGCCACCGGCAATCGAGTCGATAAATCCCGCCAGCATGGCGACAAAAAAGAGAACTCCCAGCAACAGCGGGGAAACCATAAACAGGCTATTAAACGTTTCCATTAGATCACGTGCTCATCCAGTAGCGCCTGGCAGGAAGGCGGCAACGGAGGCGGTGTCTTCTTCTCAGGCTTTGTTGTTCCCGGTTTTGGAGGTGCAAACCAGCTTTGCAGTTCTGCCCCGCAACCATCGCCTGGTGGCGGTAAAGGTTGATCTTCACACTCCAGACTATCGGCAGGACAACGTAATCGTACATGCATATGCGCGCGATGCTGGAACCAGGGTCGCACTTTGCGCAACCAGTCGCGATCGGTGCCCGCATCAAGGCAAAGTTGTTGTTTAATCGCCGGATTAACAAAAATGCGTGTGACGTCTTTGTCCTGGGCGGCGAGTTTGATCAAGCTGAAAATTTCTGGCTTCCACAGCGTCGGAACAACGTGTTTACCGTCGCGGGAAACTAAGTCCAGTGCTTGCGGGCGCAAGAGCTGCGCGGAGGTCCAGCGAGTTTTCGGCAGTTGCAGAAAGATATCGACATCCAGTCCGGTCTGGTGGCTGGCATGACCGCCGTTGAAACGCCCACCAGCGGGCATCCCCATATCGCCAATCAGCACCGTACCCATGCCCAGATTGCTCACCTGGCTACTCAGACGCTGGATAAACATCACCAGATCCGGGTGACCGAAATAGCGACGCTGATCGGTACGCATGACCTGATAATGTTCGGACTGTATCGGCAACGTGTCAGCGCCGACAATACAGCCATTAGAAAAACTGCCTATCGATTGTGCGCTACCCGGCACAGGTTGGGTTATTTTTTGCCACGGCGTCGCTGCCAGGCTAGCGCTACTGGCAAGCAGAGCCAGCAGCGCAATCGCGGTTTTGTTCATTTTTTACCAGCGTGGAATATCAGTCTTCACATCGGCATTTTGCGCCCGCTGCCGTAGCAGGTGATCCATTAAAACGATCGCCAGCATCGCTTCAGCGATCGGCACCGCGCGGATCCCGACACAGGGATCGTGACGGCCTTTGGTGATCATCTCAACTTCTTCGCCAAAGCGGTTAATAGTGCGCCCCGGCACGGTAATGCTGGAGGTCGGTTTCAGCGCCATATGGGCAATGATTTGCTGCCCGCTGCTGATACCGCCGAGAATGCCGCCCGCATGGTTGCTCTGGAAACCGTCTTTGGTGATTTCGTCGCGGTTCTGGCTGCCGCGCAGCGCCACTACGTCAAAACCGTCGCCAATTTCCACGCCTTTCACCGCGTTGATGCTCATCAGCGCATGGGCGATGTCGGCATCCAGGCGGTCAAAGACCGGCTCGCCAAGTCCGGCGGGGACACCACTGGCAACAACGGTGACTTTCGCGCCGATGGAGTCGCCCTCTTTTTTCAGCGCGCGCATCAGTTCATCTAACGCGTCGATTTTGTCCGGGTCCGGGCAGAAGAACGGATTTTGTTCAACCAGCGACCAGTCTTTGATTTCCAGCGGAATGTCGCCCATCTGGGTCAAGCAGCCGCGGATTTCAATACCAAATTTCTCGGCGAGATATTTTTTGGCAATCGCCCCGGCCGCCACGCGCATGGCGGTTTCGCGGGCGGAAGAACGTCCACCGCCGCGATAATCGCGCAGACCGTATTTTTGTTCGTAGGTGTAATCAGCATGGCCTGGGCGGAAAACGTCTTTAATTGCGCTGTAATCCTGAGAGCGCTGGTCAGTGTTTTCGATCAACAAGCCAATGCTGGTGCCAGTAGTAACGCCTTCAAAAACACCGGAGAGAATTTTGACCTGATCCGGCTCGCGGCGCTGGGTGGTATAGCGCGATGTCCCAGGGCGACGACGGTCGAGGTCATGTTGCAGGTCCGCTTCCGTCAGCGGAATGCCTGGCGGAACACCATCGACGATGCAGCCGAGCGCCAGCCCATGCGATTCGCCGAAGGTGGTTACGCGAAAGAGTTGTCCAATTGTGTTTCCAGCCATCACGGCTCCGTTATTGTTGTGTTTGCGTGTTTACTTAATCTTTATAAATCGCGAAATATTCACGGGCCGCCAGCAGCTGCTCTTTGGTGAGCATAAACACACCATCGCCGCCGTTATCAAACTCCAGCCAGGTGAACGGAACATCCGGATATTGTTCCATAAGATGTACCATGCTGTTGCCGACTTCACAAATCAACACGCCATCATCAGCAAGGTAATCTGCCGCGTTTCCAAGAATGCGACGCGTCAGTTTAAGGCCGTCGGTGCCAGATGCCAGGCCCAGTTCCGGCTCGTGACGGTATTCGTTTGGCAGGTCGGACATATCTTCCGCGTCGACATACGGCGGGTTAGTGACAATCAGATCGTACTGCACTTTCGGCAAGTCGCGGAACAGATCGGAACGAATCGGAATGACGTTGTGGATCAGACCGTGTTCTTCGATGTTCTGTTCGGCAACCGCCAGCGCGTCGGGAGAGATATCTACCGCGTCGACTTCCGCTTCCGGGAAGGCATAAGCACAGGCAATGGCGATGCAGCCGCTACCGGTACACATATCTAAAATATGCTGCGGTTGCTTGCTGATGAGTCCGGCAAATTTATTGTTGATCAGTTCACCAATCGGCGAGCGCGGCACCAGCACGCGTTCATCGACGTAAAATTCATGACCGCAGAACCAGGCTTTGTTGGTCAGGTAAGCCACCGGAATGCGCTCGTTGACGCGGCGGATCACGCGTTCAACAATACGGTGTTTTTCGCTGGAGGTCAGACGCGCGGTGCGCATATCTTCCGGGATATCCAGCGGCAGGTAGAGCGATGGTAACACCAGCTGTACGGCTTCATCCCACGGGTTATCGGTGCCGTGACCGTACCAGATATTTGCCGCGCTGAAGCGGCTTACCGACCAGCGCAACATGTCCTGAATGGTTTGCAGCTCATTTACTGCTTCATCAACGAAAATTTTATCCACGTATTCCTCCAGGGCATGATCGCAATAATTTCGGCGGCTAGTTTGCCATGAAGATGACGATAAATCAGCATTCACGCGCGGTGAGTGAGGAAAAATACGTTTAAAACGATCGATTGTGCTACGAGTCGGGTAAACTGTAGGAAAATTAGAAATAGAGACAGATAAATGAAAAAGAAAACAACACTTAGCGAGGAGGACCAGGCTCTGTTTCGCCAGTTGATGGCGGGGACTCGCAAGATTAAGCAGGACACGATTGTCCACCGACCGCAGCGTAAAAAAATCAGCGAAGTGCCGGTGAAACGCTTGATCCAGGAGCAGGCTGATGCCAGCCATTATTTCTCCGATGAGTTTCAGCCGTTATTAAATACCGAAGGTCCGGTGAAATATGTTCGCCCGGATGTCAGCCATTTTGAGGCGAAGAAACTGCGCCGCGGCGATTATTCACCGGAATTGTTTTTGGATTTACACGGTCTGACGCAGCTGCAGGCCAAGCAGGAACTGGGCGCGTTGATTGCCGCCTGTCGCCGCGAACATGTGTTTTGTGCCTGCGTGATGCATGGGCACGGGAAGCATATTTTGAAGCAACAAACACCGCTGTGGCTGGCACAACATCCGCATGTGATGGCATTTCACCAGGCACCGAAAGAGTACGGCGGTGATGCGGCTTTGTTGGTGTTGATTGAAGTGGAAGAGTGGTTGCCGCCGGAGTTGCCCTGAGGAGTTGAGCGTGTTGTGCCAGGAGCGCGGAATGGCAGGGGCGAATGACCCTGCCAGGTGAGAAAAGGTGCGCTAATACATATTCAGTATGTAAGTGAATCGGCAGGTAGAATCTATGGGCTGTCGAGATGTCGTGTCCACGCGTAGCTTCATATCATGCAGTTGCCTGGACGTGATCGGTTGCGGCTCTGGCGTCACCGTCACTTTGGCATTATCACAGCCGGAAGTCGAGAAGGTCATCTGCTGTGCGACAAAACGGCAGTAGGCTCCACGCTCGTCAAAATTACTGCCATCACACAGTTTGCCGTTTTCCATCAGGAAAGTGGGCAGTGTTTGCTCAATAACACCACCTGTTGACTGCAACCTGACGACTTTGTTATGTACAACATAATTTTCATTCCAGGAAACATCATACGGTGCCAGGGACTCTGTCGGGCAGTCAGAGCTAACTTTTGTTGGTCCTATAAAAATTCCGGCCCCGAAACGCTGATCCATAGTACTGGCGCTTTCAACATAAGACGACACAATCCAGGGACAACCGTGTAAATCTCCATCGTAATAAACGCCAAGTACTAATTCATTACATGACCAGGCCGTTACTGGAGAGAGAGCATCATACTCTTCTAATCCGGGGCAGGTAGAATCCGGTAAGGTTGTATTATTGCGCTCCATCCTGAGTTCAGGGCCGGGAGGACTCCCGGTCCAACTAACTAAAGGCAAACTTGCTGCCGCAGTTGAATTAGATTCATACGTGCCATATTCAACTGATTGAGGGGTCAGGACTGAAAGATGAAAACGATACTTTGCAACAACGCTGGTCGTCCCCGCGGGTACATAGAGTGTGGCGATCTTTGTCGCAGCCTGTATCCCAGAAGCGCACAGAGCCAGCACCAATAAACATATAACATGACGTATTTTATGCATTTTATATATACTCAAACGTAGCTGTCAGGCTGGCGGTGAAATCACCGATGGTTACATCACGACCGCTTTTCGCCTGGATCCAGGCCCGGAAATTAATATCATTGTTGCCGTTGGTAAGCGCAAAAGTCGCCCCGGTGGTGTTGTTAATATCCACCCGCTTGCCGTCGAGCGTTTCCATCCCTATCCCCACGCCCTGCGCGGTGGAGGTGTCATCGACTGCCAGAAAACCCGGCTGACCGCTGTCTTCCGTTCCGGTGAGGGTGACTTTGACGTTGTATCCCGCCGGCCCTTTGCAGTCTTTCAGCTTAAACACAACCGGCAGATGCGCGGACTGCCCGGCGACCATCAAATCCCGGTTGCTGACGGTGGGAAAATGAATTTCCGCCAGATTGGCACCATCCACCACCAGCGTGCAGGATTTACTCAGCAGGTTGCCGTAAAAATGCAGGTTGTTATCGACTGCCCGAGCCCCCGTGCTGGCGGTCAGCAGCAGGCCTGCTAACAGCGCATAACCGGGTGAATAAATGTGTGCTGTTTTCATTGGTAATCCACCCGTAAGGTTGCGTAAGCAGAAAAATTCGTGTCCGTCAGCACCGCATCAGCCGCTTTGACCGGTACCGCCTCCAGCTTTGGCTTCTGGCTAAAATCGGTGGCGTTAATGGAAAGCGGCTCGTTGAGCTTAAAACGCTGACCGTCATGCTGAAGCTCAATTCCGAAGCCCGGTACATCCGTCTCAATAGCAGAGTCGTTGTAGGAGGTGGCAGTCCCCGTCCAGGAGAGTGTCATATTCCACTCGGGATCGCGGACATCCGAGTCGCAGCTCAGTTCGTAGTCCACTTTCTGACGACCATAATTGCCATCAATGCTGTCGATAATAAGATCGCGAAATTGCACTTCGATGGTTTGCCCGCCGCTGATGCTACAGGCGGGCGGCGACATCAGCGTACCGTGGAATGTGATGTCATCTTCCGCCGCCAGCACAGCCCCGCAACCAGCGCACAGTAAAAGGAGCAGGAATTTTTTCATTGGTAATCCACCACCATGGTCATCGTGGCGTTAAACTCCGACGGCGTCAGTTGCACCCCGCTCTGTTTTACCGGCACCGCTTTCAGCTGAGGCTGAGTGTTGACATTAAAAGGCGTCCAGTTATTTTCACCAACTGCAAACAGGGAGTTGTCGGCGGCGTTTTCTATCCGCACCCCCAGGCCGGCGATATCCGTGCTGAGAACCGTTTCTCCGTTGATCACGGCGGTATTGCCTTTGAGCTGCATCCGTAAGTCATCGCTGACTTTATTACCGCAGTTGAGGGTGTATTTCGCATCCTGTTGGTAATTGGTACCATCGATCCTGTTGATTATCACATTGCCAAATTTCACAGCGCTTCCCTTCACGGAGCAAGGCGGCGGTCCATCGACCAGGATTCGCAGCGTCAGATCCACCTGTTTGATATCACTGCCAGCAACAGCCAAACCGCTGATGCCCCATCCGGCCAGCACCAGCAACCCTGCGCCCGCTACAAACTTGTGACTCATAAGTCCCTCCCGGCATCAGCCTTTGCGGCTCTGCTCTTCATCCACCTGGCAGCTGTTGCCGGTGCATATGAAGTACAGCGGCATCCGCGCGCCGTAGTCGTTGATGTAAGTCAGCACCGGCACGCTGTCCATCTTCGCATTCAGCGGTGCGGAGGTTTTCGGCTCCATCATCAGCGGTGTGAATCCCGCCGGCGGGTTGCCGCCTTTTTTAGCGCTGGCGTTGCTGATGATCACGTAGTACGGCGTCGGGTTATTGACGGTGAAGTCCTGGCCGTTACGGATGAGCGTCACCTTATGCTGCCACGGACTTTTCATGCTGGTGTTCTCCAGCGCCTTCGGTCGCCAGAACAGTTTGATACGCGTCTGCAGCGCAATCTGCAGTGTGTTCGGTTTATTTGATTTCGGCGGAATTTCGCGCACGTTGAAATAGAACACGCTCTCGCGGTCGGCCGGCAGTTTGTTGATATCCGGCAGCCCCTGCACCTTCACCTGGCCGTTCATCATCGCATCGATGCGCTGCACTGGCGGAAGCACCGCAAGCGGCGAGCTGATTTTGTTGCCCTTTGCATCCTCTATCCAGCTCTGCGCCAGATAAGGCAGTGTGGGATCGTTGTTGCGCAGCGTGACGCTGATGGACTTGTCGCTTTCGTTAAACACCAGCCGTGTCCTGTCGGGCGTCACCGAAGCGTGGCTGGAGAAACTGACCGCTGTCGCCAGCAGCGCCAGTGCCGGGACAACGATTTTTGCAGTGTTAGTCAGATTAAACATGGATCATTCCTTAATCACGTTACTGGTTTACTGAAATTGAAGTCGGAGGTTCCGTTGGCGTCACCCGCTGTGTCTGTTCCTGAATCGCCGGTTTGACCGCCGGCGAAGTGATAGGTGCTACATTGCCTTTATGCTGGCATGGCAGTAACAAGCCGTTAAACAGATCGGCAGGCAGCGGGTCCGGCAGGTTGATATCGCAATGCGCAACACCACTCCAGAACACACTCATGTGTTCGCCAGGTTTCACCCCAGCCAGATAAACATTGCCGTCATCATCGACAAGGCCCACTGTCTGCTCGTTATCATTTTTTACTTCTGCGCCAAACGGAGGATGGCTGCCGTCGCTCAGGCGCAGCACCGCCATCGCTTTTTGTCCGCTAATGACAGCAAATTTACGGTAGCCAATGGCACCTTCAGTTAGCGTGGCTTGCACCACCGACTGGGTTGCTTCAGCGTTTTCAGGCAATCTGTTGAGGTCGATATACGCCTGATTGCGGTAATAGTTATTGACGTCAGAAACGACGGCTTTACCAAACATATTGGTATAAACAGCAGCCCCGTTACCTTCCACCGGAACATCGGCAACGCCATCGGCATCAATCAACAATCGTGTCCCGCCCATATTCTGGGTACGGTGAAGTGCGCCACCGTGGGCAGTAAGCGTTGCGCCGCCCTGTAACGACAAGCCCGCAGAGGTGTATTGCCCTTCATGGTAGTTCGCACTGAGGTCAACCTGCGCCAGCGAACCATCATGGCTGTAATAGCCGTCAACGCTGGTGTGTTTGTCACTGGTGCCGACGTTCAACTGATAGTGAGTCGCGTCATCGACACGGCTGAAATAACCGACCTGACTGCTGTCCGTCCCACTGCCATAGTTACCGTTATAGCTAACGGTACTGTTGTCGCCCCACGGCATACTGAGCGAAATGTACATGCCTTTGTCGGCCTGGTTGTCATACTCGTAACGGTAGCCAGTCATCGAGATGCTGACATTACGAATACTGCCCATATTGAAATAGTGCGAGAGCATGATGTTGTAGTTTGTCTGCTCCTCGCGATCCCAGTAGGTATGGCGGGTATAGTTGAGATAAACCGAAACACCCGCATCGCGGAAGTTCTGGTTATAAGTGGCGGTGTACATCTCTTTGTCGTTGCCCGTGCGTACCATTCCGCTGTCACTGGCATCCAGATACTCGCTCATGGTCATAAAGTTCTCTTCCGAGAAGCGATATCCAGCAAAAGTAACGCGGCTGTTGAGCTGGTCAAAGTCTTTGGAATAACTCACACGGAAGGAGTTACCGTCCAGCGAACCTTTGCCATAAGCGGTGTCTTTATCCAGTTTGGTGTGCGAGTGAGTAACATCAAACGCGACCGCGCCGAATGTAGACAAATCGCGACCGACGCCAAGCGCCGCAGACTGATAGTTTTCATCTCCCAGTGCGCCGCCATATAACGACCAGCCGTTAGCGATCCCCCAGGAAGCTTCAGCACCAGAAAAAAATTCACCCTCGACATGGTGTCCCCACTCTTGCGGACGGCCCATCATGATCTTATAGCGAACCTGACCTGGGCGAGTGAGGTATGGCATCGAGGCGGTGCTGATGTCATATTCCTGCACCTGGCCGTTCTGTTCTTCAATGCGAATATGCAACGTACCGGAGACAGAATCACCAAGATCCTGAATACGAAACGGTCCAGCCGGAACCTGCGTTTCGTAAATCACACGCCCCATCTGGCTGACGGTCACTTTTGCTGTGGTGTGTGCCACGCCGGAAATGTCTGGCGCGTAGCCGCGCAGATTGGGAGGCAACATTTGATCGTCAGTACTGACACTGCCACCAACATAGTTAAAGCCATCAAAAATATCGGATCTGAGGTAATCCTCGCCCAGCGCCAGTTTGGCTTTTAATGATGGTAACGCCCGCCAGGCATAGTAGCGACTCCACTCCCATTTTTTTTGAGTTTCATCGCCGCTGAATTCATCGTCATCATCATTACTGCGAGTATGTTGATAGTTAGTCTGCCAGTCAGCACGCATACGCCACGGCCCCAGGTTAACCCCGACCGTCCCGTTGCCGCTGATCTCGTTACTATCATCACCGCCATTTTCTTCGTGCCGGGTTTGTGCGTTGATGCTGTAGTCCGCGACGATCCCGGAGATGCCGTCATCCCAACGTGAAGGCGGATCCCAGTCGGGATAAGTATATTCGAGGTAAGCCTGTGGCAGTGAAATGACTAATGCGGACTGGCTTAAATCAGCCTTAATTTCCATGCCTTCCAGTTGACCGGATTTCAGGCATTTAGCATCGTGGCTCCATTGAAGATTTTTCGCCACGTCTTCTTTTAAACCAAACTGCGCTACCAGTTCCGGTGTCAGACAAGCATAGCTTTTGCTCGCGTCATCTTCACCAGCATACCAGTAAATATCGTACTCTTCCGCCAATGGCTGTTTATTTAGTTGAACCTGTAAATTGTATTTTCCGGGCTCAACATATCCCTGGCTGGAAAAACGCTTCAGATCAATTTTTGTGTCGCCTTTTAATTCCAGAAAACGGGAATCAAACTGAATGTCGTCTTCAGCCCAGACACTGCTATAACTCCCTGACATTGCCAGCGCAATGCACCACGGAAGAATCCGTAATCGAAAAAGAGAATGGTCAGGCATACACGTTTCTATCCGTTTTTATTCTTGTTCGGTCAAAATCCATTTAAATCCCCCATAGCAGTGTCGCTATGGGGGTATGCCTTACAGGTAAGTAATCTGGAAGGTGGTATTTGCTTCGAAATTACCCAGATCTGGCGCATCAGCTGCGCCGACCAGCCAGGCTTTAAAGTTCAGTGTCTGCTTCGCTTTGCCTTTGTTGGTAGAAGTGTCTTTCACTATTTTCTGGTCAATACCCATGCCGCTTTTGTAAGAGGTACCCAGAGAGTCACCGATCGCCAGGCTAACATTGTTAAATGCCGCACCGGTATCGGTATTGAAAATGGTGTAATAATTGCCGCTATTTGCAGAAGAAACGGTACCAGTAAAGGTAGTAGTCATTGTTTCCTGAGTATCAAATACGCAATCTTGCAGACGAATCTGGAAACTTTTCGGCGTGGTGGTGCCGTTATTTTTCAGTTTTTCGGCACCGATATCACCCATATCAACTTCCAGTTTGTGATCGTCCGGGACGATAGAACACACTGAGTCTTCAATGGTGCCGTAAAAACGTGCAGTACCGTTGTTACCCGCAGCGATTGTTGCCGTAGAGGTGAAAACGCCCATCACCATTGCCGCAGCAATAGCTGTTTTAACAAACTTACTCATTATTTGTCCTTAAACTATAAATAATAAAAAATATAAACATTACAATACATTGATTCAGTCAATACCCAATGTTTATACCCAGCCATTGAATACGGCATGCGATCCAAAAAGAACAGGTCGTAGAAAATTGTATTCTTTGGTGTGGGGCCGCATAGTGATGTTTTCACCCCCCTGATGCAATTTAATTTTACTAAAGAGTAAATGTAGATTTAATTAATATATTGACAGAAGAAAGGTTATCTTAAGGACATCCTTAAAAAATACGGAATAAGTATTTAGAAAAAATAGAAAGTATATCAATAATGAATATCAACAGCTTAAAAAACAAACAATGAACATATAATGCGATTGGC
>NZ_SJWV01000119.1:0-12765 GCF_004352695.1 Escherichia sp. KCJ4928 | reverse complement strand
TTCTTAATTATTTGCGGTAATTCTTTATTCATTCCTCGGTTATTACGTCATATTCAGAGCAATCCTGGTATTAGTGTCACCAATTTCATCTGGCGATAATCCTGAAATGTTATGAACAGTTCGAGCAAACTGCTTTTACCTGCTGCGGGTTAGTGCTAGTATGAAAAAGTGAGTCCTGTCCCGATTCCTTCCTAATTGTAATTTTTCGTAATAATGCGATGAAAACCTGCAAAGAGTGGCTTATAGTTAAGCTAACAAACGAGAGGGCAAGTCCAGGTCAGTAAGTTTTTTCCATCCCGAAAGGTGTCCGTTAGTTCAACCGCTAAGAAGGGGACGCGTTATGGATGAATACTCACCCAAAAGACATGATATCGCACAGCTTAAGTTTCTCTGTGAAACCCTGTATCATGACTGCCTTGCAAACCTTGAAGAAAGCAATCATGGCTGGGTTAACGACCCAACCTCGGCGATCAACCTCCAGTTGAATGAACTGATTGAGCATATTGCGACCTTCGCACTTAATTACAAAATTAAGTATAATGAAGACAATAAGCTCATTGAGCAGATCGACGAATATCTGGATGACACCTTTATGTTGTTCAGTAGTTATGGTATTAATATGCAGGATCTTCAGAAATGGCGGAAGTCAGGTAATCGACTATTCCGTTGTTTTGTCAATGCGACGAAAGAGAATCCTGCGAGTTTATCTTGTTAGAATTATTACAACCATGGGTAGAAGTATGTCCGAAAAACCTTTAACGAAAACCGATTATTTAATGCGTTTACGTCGTTGCCAGACAATTGACACGCTGGAGCGTGTTATCGAGAAAAATAAATACGAATTATCAGATAATGAACTGGCGGTATTTTACTCAGCCGCAGATCACCGCCTCGCCGAATTGACCATGAATAAACTATACGACAAGATCCCTTCCTCAGTATGGAAATTTATTCGCTAATAAATAATTCGCTTTCGGAGCTATAACCGGCTGTTTATTAAGAATTTTATACTTTTCACCATGAAGACATACCCTATGTGATCTTTATCACACAGATGTAATGGGAACGTTCTCTTCACTGACTTTTCGTCTTACTGTGTTGCCGCATTTTCAGCAACCGGAGGTCAGTAATGAGCACAGAAAAAGAAAAGATGATTGCTGGTGAGTTGTATCGCTCGGCAGATGAGACGTTATCTCGCGATCGCCTGCGCGCTCGTCAGCTTATTCACCGATACAATCATTCCCTGGCGGAAGAGCACACATTACGCCAGCAAATTCTCGCTGATCTATTCGGTCAGGTGACAGAGGCTTATATTGAGCCAACGTTTCGCTGTGACTATGGCTATAACATTTTTCTCGGTAATAATTTTTTCGCCAACTTCGATTGCGTGATGCTTGATGTCTGCCCTATTCGCATCGGTGATAACTGTATGTTGGCACCAGGCGTTCATATCTACACGGCAACACATCCCATCGACCCTGTAGCACGTAATAGCGGTGCTGAACTGGGGAAACCCGTCACCATCGGTAATAACGTCTGGATTGGCGGACGCGCGGTCATTAACCCTGGTGTGACCATTGGTGATAACGTCGTGGTAGCCTCAGGTGCAGTTGTCACAAAAGATGTCCCGGACAACGTTGTCGTGGGCGGTAATCCAGCCAGAATAATTAAAAAATTGTAATCGGTTTTTCGCAACTGTTATGCAAAATTGTGGTAAATCTGTTACTTCCCCTCTACTATTCCCACGTTAAAATAGGGTGTTCCCTGGAAAGTTGCAGATACCACGAAGGCAAACGATGACCGAAATACAACGCCTGCTGACCGAAACGATTGAGTCTCTGAATACCCGCGAAAAACGCGACAACAAACCCCGCTTTAGTATCAGTTTTATCCGTAAACATCCGGGGCTGTTTATCGGTATGTACGTTGCTTTTTTTGCCACCCTGGCGGTGATGTTGCAGTCCGAAACGCTGTCAGGCTCTGTCTGGCTACTGGTTGTATTATTTATCCTGCTTAATGGTTTCTTCTTTTTCGATGTCTACCCACGCTACCGTTATGAAGATATCGACGTGCTGGATTTCCGCGTTTGCTATAACGGCGAATGGTACAACACGCGCTTTGTACCTGCCGCGCTGGTTGAAGCCATCTTGAACTCTCCGCGTGTCGCGGATGTTCATAAGGAACAACTGCAAAAAATGATCGTCCGTAAAGGTGAACTGTCTTTTTACGATATTTTTACCCTCGCTCGCGCCGAATCAACATCTTAAGTTAGGGTTACATACCAGGCGTAAAGCTCTGCGCCTGGTCAAATGACAATGATCGTTTCCACCCATCACTTCATGAAATACCAGCTCTACCTCCTTATCTCCTGCCAGCCTTTTTCCACAATCAGATATACTTTCCCTACACTGTGTTAATAAGGATATGCTGGTGAGAACACGACATCTGGTCGGCCTTATTTCGGGAGTACTGATTCTTTCAGTATTGCTGCCTGTCGGCTTAAGCATCTGGCTGGCCCATCAGCAGGTAGAAACATCGTTTATTGAAGAGCTGGATACCTATTCCTCCCGCGTCGCTATTCGGGCCAATAAGGTGGCGACACAAGGGAAAGATGCGCTGCAAGAGCTGGAAAGATGGCAAGGCGCTGCCTGTAGCGAAGCCCATCTCATGGAAATGCGTCGGGTATCTTACAGTTATCGCTATATTCAGGAAGTGGTTTATATCGATAACAACGTTCCCCAGTGTTCGTCTCTGGAGCATGAAAGTCCGCCCGATACCTTCCCCGAGCCAGGTAAAATTTCGAAAGATGGTTATCGTGTCTGGTTAACATCGCATAACGATTTAGGCATTATCCGTTACATGGTCGCCATGGGAACGGCACATTATGTCGTCATGATCGACCCCGCTTCCTTTATTGATGTCATTCCCTATAGCTCATGGCAAATTGATGCCGCCATTATTGGCAATGCCCATAACGTTGTCATAACCAGCAGCGATGAAATTGCTCAGGGAATTATTACCAGGCTACAAAAAACACCCGGTGAGCATATCGAAAATAATGGAATCATTTACGATATCCTGCCCTTCCCGGAGATGAATATTTCGATCATCACCTGGGCTTCAACGAAAATGTTGCAGAAAGGCTGGCATCGGCAAGTCTTTATTTGGTTACCGCTCGGGTTGGTGATTGGCCTGCTGGCAGCGATGTTTGTGCTGCGTATTTTGCGCCGTATCCAGTCACCGCATCATCGGCTGCAGGATGCTATCGAAAATCGTGATATTTGCGTGCACTATCAGCCGATTGTCTCCTTAGCCAATGGCAAAATTGTCGGTGCTGAGGCACTGGCGCGCTGGCCGCAGACAGACGGTAGTTGGTTGTCACCAGATAGTTTTATTCCGCTGGCACAGCAAACGGGCCTTTCTGAGCCATTGACGCTACTGATTATAAGAAGCGTCTTTGAAGATATGGGCGACTGGCTGCGTCAGCATCCACAGCAGCATATTTCGATCAATCTTGAATCCACCGTGCTCACCTCGGAAAAAATCCCGCAATTGCTGCGTGAAATGATCAATCACTATCAGGTTAATCCCAGACAGATCGCGCTTGAACTCACTGAACGCGAGTTTGCCGATCCGAAAACCAGCGCCCCGATAATTTCTCGCTACCGGGAGGCGGGCCATGAAATTTATCTTGATGATTTTGGTACGGGATATTCAAGTTTAAGTTATTTACAGGATCTGGATGTCGACATTCTGAAGATCGATAAATCTTTCGTTGATGCGCTGGAATATAAAAATGTCACGCCGCATATCATCGAAATGGCAAAAACACTGAAACTGAAAATGGTAGCGGAGGGAATCGAAACCAGTAAACAAGAAGAGTGGCTACGCCAGCATGGCGTGCACTACGGTCAGGGCTGGCTCTACAGCAAGGCATTACCGAAAGAAGATTTCTTACGCTGGGCCGAGCAACATTTGTGAATTTTTGGGCTGACGGCACGCCGCACAGCCCGTCACGCTACCTATTCGTCGATGATTGACTCGAATCCGCCATAGATCATTCGCTTGCCGTCAAACGGCATGGACTCGCCGAACTCTTTCATCCGTGGGTCCGACATCATCTTTTGATTAGCAGCGTCGCGGACCTCTTTTGAAGGGTATTCAATCCAGCTAAAGACAACCTCTTCATTCTCTTCCGCTTTCACCGCCATACGAAAATCGGTCACTTTGCCATCCGGTACATCGCTGGCCCAGCATTCGACAATACGAAGCGCGCCAAACTCTTTAAACAATGGCGCAGCCTTAGCGGCCATTTCCCGATAGGCATCCTTTTTATCGGCAGGAACGGCAACCACAAAACCATCAACATACTTCATCAGACATACCTCCGAAGCGTACTGCGCAGCCAGACAATTCTTGCGACGTCAGTTGTGGTTAAAGTTTAGCCATGTTGGTTTTTTTTGACGAAACGGTGGGAGGCAGAAATGGGTGGGGGCCCTGCCAGCTACATCCCGGCACACGCGTCATCTGCCTTGGCTGCTTCCTTCCGGACCTGACCTGGTAAACAGAGTAGCGTTGCGGGAGAACCAACAGAGCCCCCATTGAGAGCGTTGAGAACCAACGCGCAGGCGCATTATCACTGCTGCCCCGGCTAATTGCAACCCATCGCGTGCCAGATGCTGGTTTCTTGCGCAATGCGACTTCACTCGGGCGTTTTTCCAGATTATGCTGAAAAATTACCTCAGGAAGAAAAGATGGAAAAAGAAGATTCATTTCCCCAACGCGTCTGGCAAATCGTCGCCGCTATTCCCGAAGGCTATGTCACCACTTACGGTGATGTGGCGAAACTGGCGGGATCGCCCCGCGCCGCGCGCCAGGTGGGCGGTGTGTTAAAGCGTCTCCCTGAAGGCAGCACCTTACCCTGGCACCGGGTGGTTAATCGCCACGGCACAATTTCGCTAACCGGACCGGATTTACAGCGTCAGCGACAGGCATTACTGGCAGAAGGTGTGATGGTATCGGGAAGCGGGCAAATCGACTTGCAGCGTTATCGCTGGAACTACTAACCCTCTCCGGGCGGAGAGGGTTAACGTCGCTTAATATTGCGTAGGAGCTGGAACTGCCGAAGACGGATTCACCTGAGTTGGTGAAGTCGAAGGTACGGTAGTCGTTGCGCCACCGCTGGCCTGAACCGGCACGGCGGTTTGCTGTACCGGCACCAATGTCAGGTCGGCTTTAGTTCCGCCCTGGTTGATCACCGGCTGAACGGTATCGGTGATAAATACCAGTTTGTCATTCACGGTAATCGCCGCACTCAACAGAATACGCGCGTTCGGCTGAACATCTGCCGGGTTAAATGGCAGAACAAAGCTGAATGGTGACTGTTTACCTTCGGTACGCACCGCTTTCTGCGCCAGCACTTTTGACGGTGCATCGGCTAACGACGCGTCAGAAAGTGTCACGGTCAGCACAGCATCAGGCGGCAGTGCGACTTTCTGCCGGATCCAGACGGTACCGGAGACATTCGGTTGCTGGATAGCAGGTTGTTGTGTTGCTGAAATAGACGTATTTGCAGCCGGGGCTGGCGTCTGAATATCCGCGCTTTTATCTGCGCAAGCCGCCAACGCAATCGCAACCGCTAAACCACTGGCCATGTGCACGAGTTTCATTCATTTCTCCTTATTATCAATGCACCAGCGGGCTAACTTTCCTCGCCGGAAGAGTGGTTAACAAAATAGTAACGTCAACAAGTGTGGCACACATCACGCATTTCTGCCTGTAATTAGCCCGTAATTCAGACCATTGCACCCATCGGACCAGTAGCAAATTTGCGTTATACTCAACTCACTTTGGCTTGCTGCGGCAGCTTTGTTACTGGAGAGTTATATGAGTCAGGCGCTAAAAAATTTACTGACATTGTTAAATCTGGAAAAAATTGAGGAAGGACTCTTTCGCGGCCAGAGTGAAGATTTAGGTTTACGCCAGGTGTTTGGCGGCCAGGTCGTGGGTCAGGCCTTGTATGCTGCAAAAGAGACCGTCCCTGAAGAGCGGCTGGTACATTCGTTTCACAGCTACTTTCTTCGCCCTGGCGATAGTAAGAAGCCGATTATTTATGATGTCGAAACGCTGCGTGACGGTAACAGCTTCAGCGCCCGCCGGGTTGCTGCTATTCAAAACGGCAAACCGATTTTTTATATGACGGCCTCTTTCCAGGCACCAGAAGCGGGTTTCGAACATCAAAAAACAATGCCGTCCGCGCCAGCGCCTGATGGCCTGCCTTCGGAAACGCAAATCGCCCAATCGCTGGCGCACCTGCTGCCGCCAGTGCTTAAAGATAAATTCATCTGCGATCGTCCGCTGGAAGTCCGTCCGGTGGAGTTTCATAACCCACTGAAAGGTCACGTCGCAGAACCACATCGTCAGGTGTGGATCCGCGCAAATGGTAGCGTGCCGGATGACCTGCGCGTTCATCAGTATCTGCTCGGTTACGCTTCTGATCTTAACTTCCTGCCGGTAGCTCTACAGCCGCACGGCATCGGTTTTCTCGAACCGGGGATTCAGATTGCCACCATTGACCATTCCATGTGGTTCCATCGCCCGTTTAATTTGAATGAATGGCTGCTGTATAGCGTGGAGAGCACCTCGGCGTCCAGCGCACGTGGCTTTGTGCGCGGTGAGTTTTATACCCAGGACGGCGTACTGGTTGCCTCGACCGTTCAGGAAGGGGTGATGCGTAATCACAATTAAAAAAATAGCCGGAGGTGAAAACCGTCCGGCTGTTTTTTGCAGTGCTTGTTACGCGTTATAGGCATTCTCGCCGTGACTGTTGACATCCAGCCCTTCTCGCTCCTGCTCTTCCGGTACACGCAGACCAACCGTCAGATCCGCCAGTTTGTAGCCAATAAATGCCACCACACCGGACCAGACGATCGTAATGGCGATGCTTTCCAGCTGTACCAGCAACTGATGGCCCATCGTCACACCTTCAGCGAAGCCCACGCCACCCAGCGAACTGGCGGCAAAAATCCCAGTCATGATACAGCCGACAATGCCACAAACGCCGTGCACACCGAAGACATCGCAGGGATCATCCACCCGCAGCAAGCGTTTGAGCATAGTAACGCCCCACAAGCCCGCCAGACCAGCTACCACGCCGATAATCAACGCGCCGCCAACCCCAATGTAGCCACACGCTGGCGTCACGCCGACCAGACCGGCAATCGCGCCAGAACACGCTCCCAGCAGAGAAGGCTTACCACGCAGCGCCCATTCACCGAAGATCCAGCCAAGAATTGCCGCCGCCGTTGCGACCACAGTATTCACAAATGCCAGTGCCGCGATTTCATTCGCCGTGCCCGCTGACCCGGCGTTAAAGCCAAACCAACCAATATAGAGAATGGCAGTACCGGTGAAGACCATTGGCAGGTTGTGCGGTTTAAACGCCTCTTTGCCGAAGCCCACGCGTTTGCCTATCAGATACGCGCCCACCAGACCGGCGATTGCGGCGTTAATATGCACCACCGTGCCACCCGCGAAATCCAGCGCACCGTGAGAAGCCAGCAAACCACCGCCCCACACCATATGCGCAATCGGAATGTAAGAGAGCGTCAGCCATACCACCACGAAAATCAACACAGCTGAGAAGCGGATTCGTTCCGCCAGCGCCCCAACGATCAAGCCGACGGTAATGCAGGCAAACGAGCCCTGAAACGCCACGTGGATATACTGATAAATGCTGCCCATCACCGCCGTCAGTTCGATGTTTTTTAGCATCAACCAGTTAATGTTGCCGAAGAAGTTGTTGCCCTCACCAAACGCCAGCGAGTAACCGTAAACCACCCAGAGAATACAGACCAGTGCAAACGTCACCGTCACCTGCGTCAGCATCGACAGCACGTTTTTGCCGCGAATCAACCCACCGTAAAACAGGGCAATCCCCGGAATAGTCATAAACAGCACCAGCGCAGTACAAATCATCATAAACGCATTGTCGGCTTTATCGGCCACCGCAGGTGCAGCCATTACCAGTCCCGGCAGCATCGCCAGTGAAGCAAGCCCAGTTTTTATCGTCGCTATCTTCATTTTTCGTTCCTGTTGCTGTGTGCCAGAGATTACAGCGCCGCTTCGTCGGCTTCGCCGGTACGAATACGAATGACGCGTTGCAATTCAGCGACGAAGATTTTGCCGTCGCCAATTTTTCCGGTGTAAGCCGCCTTACTGACGATATCGATCACTTCATCGAGTTGGTCATCAGCAATCGCCACATCAATTTTTACTTTTGGCAGGAAGTTGACGCTGTATTCCGCCCCCCGGTACAGCTCGGCATGCCCTTTCTGACGCCCGAAACCTTTCACTTCGGTGACGGTCAGGCCCTGAATACCAATGGAAGATAACGCTTCACGAACGTCTTCCAGCTTGAATGGTTTGATTATCACGGTCACCAGCTTCATAGATCCCCTCCGGTCAGAATTCGGTAATGGTTCTGCTACACGAAGAAGGTATTGCAAGCGGTGTGCCAGAAATGAAAAACGAGAAAGAGAGCAGGAAGTTAAGAAGATTGAAAATGAAAACGCACTATGACAGTGCACAGTGCGTTACATTTTTGCACCAACGATGAAATATTGCGCTATTCAGGCGCTCAATGATTCTTCTTCACGCACGCTGGCTGCCAGCTCTTCGCCCGCAAGTTGCAGTTGATACATCTGCCAGTAGCGTCCCTGGGCCGCCAGCAGTTGCTGGTGAGTGCCCTGCTCCACGGCTTGCCCACGATGAAGCACCAGAATGGTGTCGGCATCAACAATGGTCGATAAGCGGTGAGCAATCACCACCAGCGTGGTATGTTCACGCACAGCCGCCAGAGCATGTTGAATCGCCTGTTCAGTACCGGAGTCAATGCTGGCGGTTGCCTCATCAAGGATCAGGATTTGCGGCGTCTCCACCAACACGCGTGCCAGTGCCAGCAGTTGCTTTTGCCCGACGGAGAGATTATTCCCCTGCTCGCCCAGCGGCGTATAAATACCATCACTCATGCTGCGCGCCAGCTCCGCCAGTTGCACGGTTTCCAGCGCCTGCCAGACGCGTTCTTCGGAGATATCACGCCCCAGCGTCACGTTGGCGAGGAAGGTATCCGCCAGCACCACCGGATCTTGCTGCACCATTGCCACGCCCTGGCGCAGCGCGCTGTGACTTAGCGAACTTAATGGACGACCATCAAGGCGAATCTCACCTTCCGTTAGCGGGTAATAGCCCATCAATAAACTGGCGAGGGTGCTTTTGCCACTGCCGGTATGCCCGACCAGTGCCACAAAGTTACGCGAAGGCACAGAGAGATTAATGTTCTTTAGCACCAGATTGTCATCGCGATAAGCAAATGACACGTTATCGACTTCGATGGTGCCACTCTGTAACGGGCGATCATCATTGCCATATTGCTGGCGCGGTCCGTCCATCAGTTCAAACACGCGCTCACCAGCAACAACAGCCTGTTGCAGCATCGCCTGTTGCGTGGTCAGTTCGATTAATGGTTCGTTAAGTCGCCCAAGATAGCTGATAAACGCATACAGCACGCCCACTTCAATGGTGCCGCTAGCGGAGAAGCCAAACAGCATCAACAAGCCACAAAGAATGAGCGATGAAAACAGACTCAGCAGCGGACGCAGCAGAAAACCGTCGAGGCGCAGGGTTTGCATCCTGGCCATATAGTGTGAACGACTGGCCTCCCCCATACGTTCGCCAAATCGCGCCTGCTGACGGAACTGCTGGATAACGCTCATGCCATTGATGATTTCGTTAAAGCCGTCGTTGATATCCGCTAGATAGGCGCGCACACGACGGACAATCGGCGTGCTGTAACGCTGGTATATCACCATTACCACCAGCACCACCGGGAAAATCATTATCGCCACCAGCGCCATTCGCCAGTCGAGGCTGAACATCGCCACCAGCATCGCGCCCACCAGTGCGGCGCTACGCAGGACAGTTGCCACTACGGTAACGTAGAGATCGCGGATCACTTCAGTGTCATTAGTGACGCGGGAAATCACCTGCCCGACGGGTTGGGTATCAAACTCGCTTAATGGCTGGCGCAATGCGGCATCCATCACGTCGGTACGCAACTGTTGCACTACGCCTACTGCCGCCCGATTAAACAGCAGCGACTGCGCGTAATGTAGCCCGGCGGCAAACAGTTGTAGCCCAACATACGCCGCAGCCAGCCCTGCAACCATTTTCAACGGCAGGTTATTTTTCGCTACCATATTGTCGATAAAATAGCTGATAAGCAGCGGCCCACTGACTTCTGCCGCTGCCGCAACCCACATCATCAGGACCGCAATCCCCAGCGGTTTACGCCACGGCGAACCGTACGCTAACAGACGCTTGAGAGTCGGCCACAGTTGGCTAAAACTACGCATCGACGGCCTCCTCGCGAATTTCCGGAGCGTCGTCGAGCGCCGCCTCCAGTTGTTGATAGCGATACATATCGCGATACCAGCCGCTTTGTTGCGCCAGCTCATCATGATTGCCACGCTGGGCGATATGTCCGTGCTGCATCACAATAATTTCACTGGCTTCCGTCAGTGCCGAAAGGCGATGGGCACTGATGATTACCGTTCTACCCTGTCCCCACTGACGCAGGTTATGCAGGATCTGGTGCTCTGTGCGTCCGTCCACCGCCGAAAGCGCATCATCAAGGATGAGGATTTCCGCGTTGACTAATAACGCACGAGCAATAGAGATACGCTGTTTTTGCCCGCCGGAAAGCATCACGCCGCGCTCGCCCACCTCTGTATCGTAACCTTGCGGTAAACGCAAAATATCGTCATGTACGCTGGCTAACCGCGCGACATGCTCAATCTCTTGCTGGGTGGCATTCGGGCAACCCAACGCGATGTTGTTCGCTACGGTGTCGGAAAAAAGGAACGGTGTCTGGCTAACTACCGCCAGGCGGCTACGCCAGCTATCGAGTTGTAACTTCGTCAGAGGAATATCATGAAAGCGAATATCCCCCTCGCTGACGTCGAAATGACGCTGAATGAGCGACAACAGGGTACTTTTGCCGGAACCAGTCGGCCCGCAGATACCCAGCATCTGACCGGGTTTCAGGGCGAAATTGACGTTTTCCAGCGCACGATGGTCAGTCTGCGGATACGTGAACTGGTGAATATTTACATCAAGTTCGCCACGCCCTTCCGGCACGGGTTCGCTACCATCGTTCACCACCGGCGCTTCCGCCAGCATCGCACGAATACGGCTGTACGCAGCACTACCACGTTCCACAATGTTAAACATCCATGCCAGCGCCAGCATTGGCCAAATCATCAGACCTAAATACATCATAAAACTGGTGAGCTGGCCCAGCGTTAAACTGCCCTGCACCACCATCCAACTACCGCCGCCAATCGCCAGCAAGTTCGCCATACCAATCGCGATATAGATTGTCGGGTCGAAACGAGCATCAATACGCGCCACCCGCATGTTTTTTTTGCCGGTATCTTCGGCATCCGCGGCAAATAACGCCGACTGGCGATCTTCCAGACCAAAGGCTTTGATCATGCGGATACTGGTGAGGCTTTCCTGGGTGCGGTCATTAAGACTGGAAAACGCCGCCTGTGCCAGCTTAAAGCGTTCATGCAAGGCATCGCCGTTGCGCTTAATCATGATCGCCATCACTGGCATCGGCAACAGGGCAAATAAGGTCAACTGCCAGCTAATTTGCGTAGACATCATAATCAACACAGCGCAGCCCATCACCAGTGAATCCACCAGCGTCAGCACCCCTTCTCCGGCGGCAAACACGACGCGATCGACGTCATTGGTCGCACGAGCCATGAGGTCACCCGTGCGATGACGCAGGTAAAACTCAGGATGCTGCCGGCTTAGCTGACGGTAATAATCTTCACGCAGTTCAACAGCCAGTTGATAAGACGCACCAAACAGCAATACCCGCCAGACGTAACGCAGGAAATAAACCACAACGGCAATCAGCACCATGGTGGCGATCCACATCAGGATCTGCCCGGTAGTAAAGTGTTGTTCTGTCACGCCATCGACAACAATACCAACCACTTTTGGCGGAACCAGTTGCAGCATCGCGATAATGACAAGCAAGGCGACAGCCCCGAGATAGCGACGCCATTCCCGACGGAAATACCAGCTTAATTGAGCAAATAATCGCACGCGTTGTGTCCTGACCTGATTCTGGATATTTATTCGATGGGTAAAGAAGTGGTGTATTTAATCTGTTCCATCGCGAAGCTGGAAGTGACGTCCGACAGCCCCGGCACGCTGTTTACCAGACGCTTATAAAACTCGTCGTAGCGTTTCATGTCGGCAACCTGGACGCGCATCAGATAATCGTATTCACCAGCCATGCGCCAGAACCCCAGCACTTCTGGCATTTCGGTAACCACCGTGACAAAGCGGCAATACCATTCGCTGCTGTGATGTTGCGTTTTTATCAGCACAAAGGCGGTCAGGCCGAGGCCTATTTTTTCCGGATCCAGCAGGGCGACTTTGCCGATAAGGATACCGTCGTCCTCCAGCCGTTTCAGGCGCTTCCAGCAAGGGGTGGTTGTCAGATTAACGGCTTCAGCCAGTGCCTGCAAAGAGAGGGTGCAATCCTGCTGCAGTAAGGCCAGCAGCTTACGGTCAATTTTATCTAACATAGCCCTTCCACAGAGAATTTTTTTCTCTTTTAATTCTATTTTAAAGGTGAAATCACGACAATTTATTCTGTGCGGTTTAAACACCACGGCACAAAATGAC